>CATILC010000259.1 GCA_949516455.1 Flavobacteriia bacterium
GCGTTCTCCAGCCCAATGGGTTCATCCTCTAAGAGCCCGAGCCACTTGATCTTCTCGAGTACTTCGCTCGTCGCATCGATGCGCAAAAAATGCATCAGCTTGAGCTCCACACTGTCGGTTGCATGATAGGGCAGGAACATATTGGTGAACTGCCTGTAGGTCATCGACTCCAAAGACTCCAGCTGGTAGGTATCATCGGTCATTCCCAATGCGATCAATGCATTCCATGCCGAACAATAGCCCAAACCGCGCAGGGTTCCGCGATAGATGGTGGGAATCCCATGCAGGCCGTAGACCTCTCGATACTTCAGGGAATCTCTGTTCGCATAGCCCTCAAACCGTCCATAACCCGGGATATCGATCAATTGGATGCGACGAAAAACCTGTGGATAGGGGATGTATTTGTATTTGCCATCCCGGATGAATTTCACAGCTCCTCCGCTCCCCGCCAACACCACATTTCTGGGATTCCATGTGAACTTGTACTTCCAGGGATTGTCGTCACTGCCTGGAGCAGGTAGCCCCCCGGTGAACGATTCGAAGGAGTTCATGACGCCTCCTCGGTCCCGTATCTCATCGATGACCTTCATGGCACTCAGGTGATCGATCCCCGGGTCGACGCCGATCTCATTGAGCAAGATCACACCCGCCTCTTTCGCCCGTTCATCCAGCGCCTGTATCTCTTTGGATACATAGCTCGCGGTGACCAAATGTTTCTTCAATCCAATACAATCCAGAGCTACGGAATGGTGCATATGGGCGGGCAACATGGAGATGACCCAATCCGCCTCACTGATCGCACGCACCCGTGCGATCTCATCCATCACATCCAGGACCAAAGCCTTGGCCCTCGGCTGTCCTTCGATCTTCTCCAGGATCAACTGCTCATCCCGATCGGCCACGGTCACGGACCAATCGCTCGACTGCGCATGCGACAAGAGGTAACGAATCAAACTTCCGGTCGAACGACCTGCACCGATCACCAGGATATTCTTCATAATTATGAGGATAATGCCTTTCAAAGGTATCATTTCACCCATGTGGCGCCGAAGTATTTTTGCGGCATGCGCTGGCTGGTTCTCCTATTGCTCAGTTTGCCCGCAACGGCTCAATCCAGCCTGTCTGTTGAACTCGCAGACGGGGTCCATGACATCGTATGGAACGGATATTACCTCGGTACAGCAGAAGCTGGTTTCCGACTGAACGGAGTTATGGCGGATACGCATCAATTGCTCGTCAGGAAGAGAGCTGAGGCATCCTTACCCATAATGCGCAGGTCTATTTTTTTGGATGGAAAAAGTGCCTACAGCTACCGAATGATCGAGAAGAATGGACGCCCACGCCTTCGACTGAACAGCCGTTCGGCTTCGGCACCCTTTCCCCTTCTTTCTATGGATTCGGATTCACTTTGGAACGATCAAGCCGCTTCATCTGCTTTGCCTGAACATGATGCAGCACTACCCAGTGGAAGGGGTCCGTATGCTGCATGGGAAGAAAACCTTCTGCAATTGTGTTCACTGGACAATGAGTTTGACAGGGTGCAGCGCGCCCGAAAACTCTGCACGAGAGGATCCGTCCCAGAATCCGTACTCATACAGATCCTCTCCTGCCTGAAATATGACAGCAGCCGTTTGATGCTTTTATCTGATGTCCACAACACATACAAAGAGCTTGAATGGTTTCGAAAAATGGGTGAACAACTCGAATTCGATGCAAACCGGCAGCAATTTGAAAAACTCTTCCGTCCATGAGTGACCCCTTGGTTTCCAGATCCCATCTATACATCCTTGCATTCCTGGGTTTTTCAGGCATTGCGATCGGCGCATTGGGTGCACATGCGCTTGAAGACCTATTGGACAATGACAAATTGAACAGCTTGGAAACGGCGGTGCGCTA
>CATILC010000260.1 GCA_949516455.1 Flavobacteriia bacterium
AAGATGATCCTGTCCTCTGAGGAGTTGTCTGTCATCTTTCATCGCATTTGCTGTCAGCTGCTCGAGGCGCATGAGGATTTCAAAAATTCTGCGCTGATCGGGCTCCAGCCCCGAGGGGTGATCTTCGCCCGCCGCATTCAGCAAATCCTTCAGGATTCTTATGGGATCAAAGACCTGCGCTACGGAGAACTGGACACCACTTTTTTCCGGGATGACTTTAGGCTGAGAGAGGCCCCTCTGAACCCCAATCAGACGGCCATCGACTTTTTGGTGGAAGATGCCAAGGTCATCTTTTTAGATGATGTCCTGTTCACCGGCCGCAGTGTCCGGGCGGCAATGGATGCCGTTCTTTCCTTTGGACGCCCCGCTCGCATCGAACTCGTGGCATTGATCGATCGTCGTTTCCATCGGGACCTTCCCGTACAGGCCAACATCATTGGCAAGCGAATCGATTCCATCAATGAGGAGCGCGTGGTGGTGGAGTGGAAGGAACAGTCGGGAAAGGACCAGGTCATACTGACTCAAACGCCCAGAAAGGATGGCTGAATTCGGAAACAAGCATCTGCTCGGGATCAAGGGCCTGCAGACCGGAGATATGGAACAGATCTTCGAAACGGCCGATGAATTCCTTGGCGTACTCAACCGACCCATCAAAAAGGTTCCATCGCTTCGCGATGTCACTGTGGCAAATGTTTTCTTTGAGCCGTCCACCCGCACCCGACTGTCCTTCGAACTTGCAGAGAAGCGCTTGTCGGCGGATGTGGTCAATTTTTCGGCCTCCACCTCATCTGTGTCCAAAGGGGAGACACTGACCGATACGGTCAACAATATTTTGGCCATGAAGGTGGACATGGTCGTACTGCGGCACCCACACCCTGGAGCGGCGCATTATCTGGCACAAAATGTCCAGGCGTCCATCATCAATGCCGGGGACGGTACACACGAACACCCCACCCAGGCCCTTTTGGATGCCTACAGCATACGGAGATCGTTGGGTGCGGTGAAGGGAAAAAAGGTCCTGATCGTTGGAGACATCAGACACTCCCGTGTGGCGCTGAGCAACATACTGTGCCTGAAGGCACTGGGTGCAGAAGTGATGTTGTGCGGCCCCGCTACGCTCATCCCGAAGCCCGCTGCCGAAATGGGCGTGCAGGTCGAGTGGGATCTGGACAAGGCGCTTGCATGGTGCGATGTAGCCAATATGCTCCGGGTACAGCACGAACGCATGGACATGAAGTACTTTCCCTCTGCCCGCGAATACAGCAGGCAATTCGGACTCACTCGAGAGCGACTGGAGCGTAGGGGAAGACCCTTGACCATCATGCATCCTGGCCCGATCAACCGGGGTGTGGAGATCACTTCGGCGGTGGCCGACCACGAGCAGTCCATCATCCTCGAGCAGGTAGAAAATGGGGTGGCCGTGCGTATGGCGGTTCTCTATTTACTGGCGGCAAACAGAAAGAATTGACGCAATGGGTTGGAACAAACAGATAGAGGAGGGCGTCGGACGACTGCGGACAACAGAGCCGATCCAAGCGGATGATCTGGATACCCTGCTCGATCACTATGAGGAAGGAGTGGATTTCATTATTGACCTTACCGAGCAGGATCCGAGTGAAGAGATATTGAAGGACGTTCTCGATGTGCAAGCAAATTGGCGATCCAAAGGATTCTCCGTTGTGTTGCTCATCGAAGAAGATCAACAAAAGAAGATCGACAGCAGTTTAGAGATATCCATGGCGCCAACACAACAGGAAGCCCTGGATCTGATCGAAATGGAACGGATCGAGAGATTACTTAATTTATGACCCCTATGAAAAAGACCATCTACCTCTTGCTTTTTACCTGCCTGACAGTGCAGGCTTCGGCTCAGTGTGTACCCGATCCAAGCATTACGATCCCAGGCGTATATCCGCCGGCAGGTTCCACTACCGATACCACGGCCATCATCCTGCCCGCTGCCCAGATCGGTGTGCCGACAAACTACGTAACGCAGATCAGTGTGCTGAGCGATACCACGGTTTCCCTGTTTGGACTCACGCTGAATGTACCTGTCGATTCACTGAGCATTGACAGCGTTAGTGGCCTCCCGCCTGGAATGACGGCCGCTTGCGATAATCCACGCTGCAAATGGCCTGGTGGGGGCAATGGATGCATCGAGCTCTCTGGAACGCCGAGCAGCCTGGGTGTCTATGATATCATGGCGTATTCGGCCACGCGACTCGTATTTGGTGCCATCCTGGACAGTACGGTCGTCACGCCCTTTGTCTTCAAATTCTCTGTGGTCAACAATATCGGTCTGCCCGATCTGGCGTCTTTTGATTTTGCGCTGCAACCAAATCCAGCTTCGGAATTTGTGTCCATTCAGTTTTCCGAGTCTATTGCCGCAGAACGATCTTATGTGCTGATCGATGTCCTCGGAAGAACGGTCGATGCAGGCAAGATCCCTCCATCCTCCAAGCTGCACCCCATCTACATTGGCGATCTAAAAAATGGGCACTACCGACTGATGATCTCTGGGGGAGGCGAACAAAAGAGTCACTCGCTGATCATAGCGGATTAAATGGCTTACAGCCTGACGGTTCTGGGCTGTCACAGCGCGACGCCCAGATTGAATGCCCAACCTACTGCCCAACACCTCAACATCCGGGAGCACGCTTTCCTGATCGACTGCGGTGAAGGCACCCAAACCGAACTCAAGCGGCACAAGCTCCGCTCACAGCGGATCAATCACATCTTCATCAGCCACTTGCACGGCGACCATTTTTTCGGCCTGATGGGTCTGATATCCAGCTACCATCTGCTTGATCGGGGAAAAGAACTGCACCTGCATGCACCTGAGGGCATGCGAGATATATTGAACACCACTTTTCGCCACAGCAATACCTGGCTGAGTTTTCCCCTGCACATTCATCCGTTGCGTTTCGATGCGAGCGAGATCGTGCTCGAAGATGAAAAGCTCAGTGTACGCAGCATTCCCTTGAAGCATTCCGTTCCCGCCTGTGGGTTCGTCTTTCGTGAACAGCCGCACCCGCGTAAACTGCAGGTGGAAGCGGTACGCGCCCACGATATCCCTGTGTATGCTTATCAGCGATTGAAGGAAGGTTCAGATTGGGAAAGGGAAGACGGAAGCCTCGTTTCCAATGCTGAGCTCACCCTTCCCGGGCCGGTTGCCCGCTCTTATGCCTTTTGCTCTGATACGGCCTTCGATGAGTCCATTGCTCAATGGGTGGAGGGAGTGGATTGGCTCTACCACGAGGCGACTTTCTTGGAATCTGAGGCACATCTTGCAGAAAAGACCCGACACAGTACTGCGGCCCAAGCGGCTCGTCTGGCGGCTATGGCCGGAGCCAAGAATTTGCTGATGGGTCACTATTCTGCGCGATACAAAGATCTGGAAGCTTTTAGGCAAGAGGGAATGAAGCATTTTGACCGGGTGCACCTGGCCAGGGATGGTATGCGGATCGATGTGCAGTGAAAGGAAAAGAAGATCGAGCTGAGCCATGGAGAAGGTGAAACAGAAACCCCTGCTCGTACTTTTCCTGGTGGTCTTCATCGACCTATTGGGCTTTGGTCTGATCATTCCGATACTTCCGATCTATGCGAGTGAATTGGGGGCACCTTCCTGGGTCATCGGATGGGTAGCCGCCTCTTATTCCCTGATGCAGTTCGCCTTTGGTCCCGTATGGGGGAATTTGAGCGATCGCTGGGGCAGAAAGCCCATTTTGATGGGCAGCATGGCCCTGATGGCTTGTTCGTACGTGCTCTTTGCCTATTCCTTCACCTTGATGATCCTTTTCGTTTCTCGCATTTGTGCGGGTATCGCAGCTGCGAATATCTCGGCCGCTCAGGCCTATATTTCCGACAGCACCCCGCCCAGTGAACGCGCCAGACATTTCGGGATCATTGGCGCAGCGTTCGGACTCGGTTTCATAGGAGGCCCACCTGTCGGCGGATTCCTCAAGGCAGAGTTTGGGGTCATGGCCGTTGGTTGGGCGGCAGCCGGCCTGAGCATCTTCAATCTTTTAATGACCTATTTTCTCTTGCCAGAGTCGCTGGATAAAAAGTTCAGAACCAAAAGGAAAATGGAGAATCCCCTGAATCGTTTGTGGACATCCATCCGTCGCCCTGGGATCGGCAGGCTCATGGCGTTCACCCTGATCTTCATTTCGGCCTTTTCCATGATGCATGTGACGGCTTCGCTCTTCTGGGCGGAGGAATTCGGGCTGAGTGAAAAGCGCATAGGACTCTTGTTCATGTATATCGGATTAATGGCCGCCCTTATCCAGGGTTTTATGATCGGCCATTTCAATCGGTGGTTTGGCGAAAAGCAGCTGCTGATCTACGGGAGCGCCTTGATGCTTTTGGGCCTCTTGGCCCTGCCTTTTCCGCCATCGGACTGGTTCTATCCATGGGAGCTGTTCTGCCTGGCTGTGATCAGCGTGGGAAATGCTTTTTTGACACCCACCATCAGTAGTCTTCTCTCGCGGATGGCTTCTGAAGATGAGCAGGGTGCGGTCATGGGCGCCTACCAGAGTTATGCGTCATTGGGCCGCGTGATCGGTCCGGTGGTCGGTGGCTGGCTCTACGGATTTTCTTATCAGTGGCCTTATGTAGCTTCGGCCGTCCTCATGGCAGTCTGCATATGGACAGCACTCCGACTTGCGTGGCGAGAAGGTTTTCACCAATTTCAAACCAACTAATCCACATGCGCAAGGATCTTTGGAAGGAGTACATTCAGGTAGCCATCATTTCGGTGCGTGCGCAGGCGCTCCGGGCTGTTTTGACCGTATTGATCATCGCCATAGGAATCACCGCCTTGGTGGGCATTCTCACATCGGCAGACGCCATTGAGCAAAGCATTTCGGGTAATTTCAGCCAACTGGGGGCCAATACCTTTTCCATTCGTAACCGAGGCCCAAATATCCGGATCAACGACCGGGGAAAGCAGTGGAAGGAGTTTCCAGTGATCACGGAAGCAGAGGCCGAAGAATTCAAAGAGCGCTTCGACTTTCCAGAGGCACTGGTCTCCATTGCCTATTTCGCAACCAGCACAGCAGAGATCAAAGCAGGCAGCCTGAAAACGAATCCGAATTCAACGGTGATAGCCACCGATGAGCACATCTTGCAGACCGATGGTTATGTCCTGGAGAAAGGCCGAATCTTCACACGCACGGAAGTGGAAAATGGAGCTGCGGTGGCGCTTTTGGGAAAAGATCTTCAAGATCAGCTCTTTCCGGGCGAGGACGCACTGGACAAGACCATCGCTTTGCGCGGCAAGCGCTATCGGGTGATCGGACTCTTGGAAAAGAAAGGCAACGGCGTGGGCTTTGGCGGTGACCGCAACTGCATGATCCCGTACACCAATGCGCGCTATGCCTATCCGAGCAACAGCCGGACACATTCAGTCAATGTGATCGCGCCCAGCGGATTCAGCCTGGATGCCTGCATTGGCGAGGCCACGGCGCTGATGCGTATGGTCCGCAGACTCGATCCGAAGGAGGAAGAGAATTTCAACATCACCAAAAGCGATGAACTGGCGAATTCTCTGATCGACAACCTTGGAAATGTGGAGAAGGCCACCGCCTTCATCGGTATTCTGACCCTTTCGGGAGCCTGCATTGCACTGATGAATATCATGCTCGTGAGTGTGACGGAACGAACCCGCGAGATCGGTACGCGGAAGGCCCTCGGCGCAACGCGTCGCGCCATCGCCTGGCAATTTTTGACAGAGGCGGTGGTCATCAGTCAGGCGGGAGGCATACTCGGTTGTGCTGTGGGCATCGGAATCGGCAATCTGGTGGCCAGCTTTGTGGGTGGCCCCTTCTTTATTCCCTGGTTCTGGTTGGGAATGGCCTTTCTGATCTGTCTGTTGGTGGGCATTATCAGCGGGATCATCCCGGCGCTCAAGGCTTCACGGCTGGATCCCATCGAAGCACTGCGGCACGAATGAAGGTCTACAGGCACATCGAAGAATTCACACCCCTCCACTTTGGAGTGGCCACTACGGGAACTTTCGATGGCGTGCATCAGGGCCACAGGTTCATACTCGATCGTCTGGCGCGCATCCGAAATGAGCACGAAGGAGCGGAGAGCGTATTGCTCACCTTCGATCCCCATCCGCGGGAAGTGCTGCAACCAGGTACCCATCTAAAACTCCTGAATTCCATGGACGAGAAGATCCAGCGGCTGGAAGCGGCTGGATTGGATCATCTGATCATCCACCCTTTCGATCGTTCCTTTTCACGAACGAGTTCCTTGGAGTTCGTTCGCAATATTCTCGTGCAGAAGTTGGGCGTGCGTAAACTGGTGATCGGATACGATCATCACTTCGGCCGGAACCGGGAAGGATCCTTTGCGCATCTGAAAGAATACGGTCCGCTCTACGGCTTTAATGTCGAAGAGATCCCGGCCCAGGACATCGATCAGGTGGCGATCAGCAGCACCAAGATCAGAAATGCCCTGAAGGACGGCGACATGGAACGGGCCAACCTTTTTCTGGGCTACACTTATGGAGTGGATGCGGAGGTGGTCCAGGGGGACCGCATGGGCCGGACCATAGGATATCCAACGGCGAATTGCCGTTTCGCCGAAATGCGAAAAGTGATCCCTGGGGACGGTGTATATGCCGTTCAGGTGGAGTATGG
>CATILC010000261.1 GCA_949516455.1 Flavobacteriia bacterium
CGGTCTTCCTTGTAGCCGCGCGCCCGGCCGTAGGCGTCTTTCACAGGAATGGGCCCGCCGCGCTCGGTACCCATACCAATGCTGTAGATGCGGATGTCCAGTGTTCGTGCCTTTTCGATGGCCTGGTCCAGTGCGCCTTCGTGGTCTTCTCCATCCGAGATCAGAATGAGTGCGCGGGCCTTGGCCCCTTCGTCCGAGAACATCCGCGCTGCGAGTTCGACGGCTTCAGAGATCGCCGTGCCCTGAGATGAGATTTGATCGGTGCGGAGCCGATCCAGAAATAATTTGGCGGCGGCCAGATCGGTGGTGATGGGCAGCTGTGGGAAAGCCTCGCCGGCATAGGCGATCAAGCCCACGCGGTCTCCGCCCAATTCATCCACGCAGGCTGAAACCAGCTGCCGTGCACGGGCCAGTCGGGAGGGAGCCACGTCTTCGGCCAGCATGCTCTTGGAAACGTCCACAGCGAAGATCAGGTCGATGCCTTCTCTTTGCACCGACTCCATCTTGCTGCCCGTTTGTGGATTGGCGATGCCCAGCACCAAAGAAAGAAGGACCAGGGCCATGAGCACATTCTTCAGGCCGGGGCGCCGGAAGGAACTTCCGGGAAAGAGCTGCTGTAGGTCGTGTCCTTCTCCGAGTCGCCTGCGCAGCTGCCTGCTCCAGCGCGAGCGCAAAAGCAGCAATAGTCCAAAGAGCGGCAAAGCCGTCAGCAACCAGAAATATTCCATGGCTTCTATGCGCTCCATCAGTTCAGACTTCTCAGTAAGGTGTTCTTCAGCAGTACTTCCAAAAAGAGCAGACCGAAGGCCCACAACATGAACGGACGGAAGAGTTCGGTGTAGGCGTAGTAACGGAGTTCCTCCACCTCTTTTTTCTCCAGCTTGTCGATCTCCTGATAAATGGCTTGCAGGCTCTCGTTGTCTGTGGCACGGAAATACTGTCCGCCTGTTTTTTTGGCGATCTCTTGCAGCAGTTCTTCATCGATCTCCACCGGTCTTTTTTGGTACATCAAGCGGCCGCGTGCATCGATGCTCACAGGAGTAGAGGCCATGCCGTTGGTGCCCACGCCAATGGTGTAGGTCTTCAGTCCGAAGGCCTCGGCCAGATCGGCAGAGGTCATTGGATCGATCGATCCGGTGTTGTTCACTCCGTCGGTGAGCAGAATGATGACCCGACCATCGCCTTGTCCGTCCTTCAGTCGATTCACAGCTGTGGCCAGACCCATGCCAATGGCCGTCCCATCCTGGATCTTGCCGTAGTTGAGTTCTTCCAGGCTGTTGAACAGCACCCGGTGGTCTGTGGTGATGGGCGCCATGGTATAACTCTCTCCGGCATAGGCCACCAGACCGATGCGGTCGCCCACGCGGTCGCTGATGAATTGCTTGGCCACTTCCTTGGTGGCATCCAGCCGGTTGGGCCGAAGGTCTTTGGCGAGCATGCTGGCCGATACGTCGATGGCCAGAACGATGTCGATGCCCTCCGAACTTCTTCTTTTCACATCCATCTGCTCCTCACGGGGTCGCGCGAGGGCGATCAGCAGCAGCGCAATGACGGGAATGCGCATCAGCGGGAGATACTCGGCCAAATAGGAACGCCAACTCCTTTGCCGCAGGAAGGGCTGGGTAACGGAGAACTGAAGGCTCGCCTTGCGTTCGTTCCGGCTGTTCCACGAATGGTAGGCCAGCGGGAGCAGCAGTAAGAGCAGCCAGAGGACCTGAGGATATTGGAATTCCATCCCGTTCATGAGCCTTGTTCATCGTTTTCGGATGCCTCTTCTTCGGGTTTTGGATATGCGCGCACAAAGCCACGCAGCAGTTCGATCTCCGCCTGTAAGTCTCTTCCGCTGCTTCCTCTTTTGGCGTACTTGGCAAAGTCTGAAGCTTCAAGGAAGCGCTTGAGTTCGCGCTGCTCTGTTTCAGAAAGTCCGCAGATCTGTATCGCCGCGGCTATCTCCGAACCGGTCATCTCCATGGCGTGGATCTTGAAGGCCTGGCTGAGGTAGAGGCGGAGCACATTGGTCACCGAGGTGTAATAGCCCTTGAGATCGCCTGTCCAAGCCTGCTGCTCCTCCAGTGCAGAGAGCATGCTCAGTGCCAATTCACGGGGATCGATCTGCGGCAATTCCGGATCGGAGCTGCCTGAATCCCTCTTCCATTTGTTCCAAAGAAGCACGACCAGTACGATCATCAGGATCATGCCCAGCGGAAGGGCGATGTACAGCGGCCAGTTGAAAGGTGCCTCGTAGGGGGCCACGATGTCTTTGAGTTCTTCCTCACCTACAGCGGGCATATCGATGTGCACATAGGCCTCCGGAGTGCGGAGTGTATCGGTACCGATGACGGGTCCGATCAGTTGGAGCCGATGGAAGCCCGAATCGAAACGGGTGAGTTGTAAGCGCTGTACCCAGGTACCTTCCTTTTTCCAAAGCGCAGAGTCGCAACTGCTGGACAGAACCACCCAGGCGGTATCATCGGGCTGGGCGCCCACTCCCAAAGAGGTGAATTCGGCTTCTGCAGATAGCGCTAACTCCAGGACCTGACCGATGAGCAAGCTGTCCGAACCGATCTTCAGATCGACGGATTGGGCAGTGGCTGTGAGCGATGTCAGCGCACAGAGCAAAACGAGCTTTACAGACCGCGCCACTTTCTTCATCGCTTGTTGCGTTTTTGGAAGAACTTCAAAAGCGCCGGGGCGTAAGGGTCACCCAGTCGAATATCGATGCGTCCTGCACGGGCGGCCTGAAGGCTACGGCGGCAGTAGGCCGACTTGCCCTCCATCCATGCTTTGAACTTCTCCCGGGTCTTTTTGCGGGTGAGGTCGACCCATTGCGTCGCCCCAGTTTCCGGATCGCGGATGGGCAGTACGCCCATGGAAGGCAGTTCTTCTTCCAGTGGGTCGAGCAGATGGATGCCGATCAGGTCGTGTTTCCTTCCCGTGATGCGCAGGGCTTGTTCGTAGTCTTCGTCCAAAAAATCAGAAAGCAGGAAGACGATCCCGGATCTGCGCTGAACGGCATTCAAATACTCCAGACCCTGTGCGATATCGGTGCCCGTTCCTTGGGGGCTGCACTCCAGCATTTCCCGGATGATGCGCAGCACCTGGCTGCGTCCTTTTTGCGGAGGGATGTAGCGTTCGATGCGGTCGCTGAACAGCAGCAGTCCCACCTTGTCGTTGTTCTGTAAGGCAGAGAAGGCGAGGGTGGCTCCGATCTCGGTGATGACCTCGCGGCGCATCTGTCCCTGTGATCCAAATTTCCCAGAACCGCTGATGTCCGCAACGATCATCATGCTCAGTTCGCGCTCCTCCTCAAAGACCTTCACATAGGGTTCGCGGAGCCGGGCGGTCACATTCCAGTCGATGGACCGGATATCGTCGCCATAGGTATAGGCGCGCACTTCGCTGAACGACATGCCTTTCCCCTTGAAGGAACTGTGGTATTCCCCAGAGAAAAGGTGTCTGCTCAGCCGATTGGTCTTGATCTCGATCCGGCGAACCTTCTTTATGAGCTCCCGCGTATCCATTCAGATCAGGGCACTTCTACAGCATCGAGGATCTCACGGACGACATCTTCGGTCTTCATGTTTTCAGCCTCGGCCTCGTAGGTCAGTCCGATGCGGTGGCGCAGCACATCCGTGGCAACGGCCCGCACATCTTCTGGGATCACATAGCCTCTGTGCTGAATGAATGCATGTACCCTGGCGGCTTTGGCCAGGTTGATGCTCGCTCTGGGCGATCCACCAAAGGCGATCAATGGCTTGAGGCGTTCGAGTCGGTAGCGGTCTGGATAGCGCGAGGCGAAGACCAGATCCAGGATATACTGTTCGATGCGGTCATCCACATACAGCTGGTCGATCACCTGTCTGGCCTTGGCGATCTGATCGAGGCCGACCACGGGCTTCACTTCATCCTTTTCGGTCTTGATCTGCCGGCGAACGATCTCCCGTTCCTCTTCGATCTCGGGATAGTCGATCACCGTTTTGAGCATGAAGCGGTCCATTTGCGCTTCGGGAAGCGGATAGGTGCCTTCCTGCTCCACAGGGTTTTGGGTGGCCAGCACCATGAAGGGCTGTGGAAGCGAGAAACTCTCATCGCCCAGGGTCACCTGCTGTTCCTGCATGGCTTCCAGCAGGGCGCTCTGGACCTTGGCCGGGGCCCGGTTGATCTCGTCGGCCAGCACGAAGTTGGCGAAGACCGGCCCTTTCTTTACCTGGAAGGCGCTGTCGGCCATATTGAAGATCTGCGTGCCGATCACATCGGTGGGCAGCAGGTCGGGCGTGAACTGTATGCGTGAAAAGCTCGCTTGAATGGCTTTGGAAAGGCTGGTGATGGCCAGTGTCTTGGCCAAGCCAGGTACGCCTTCGAGGAGGATGTGGCCGTTGCTCAGCAGTGCGATGAGCAGCCGGTCGAGCATGTGGCGTTGCCCGACAATGCTTCGGGACATTTCCATGTGCAACAGATCGACGAAGGCACTCTCCTTCTCGATGCGTTCATTGAGTTCATTTATGTTCGCGTCCATAGGGCTGGGTCGTCTAGAAATTCGAGTCCACAAATCAACCAAATCTGCGGCTAGATGGGCGTTAAGGCCTTGTTAAACGGAAAGGGTTTCAGAGGGAAAGAGCTTCCACTTTTCGCCCTGTACTCAGAAAGATCCGTTCACCGGACTGTGGACGGATCTTCCAACCACCAGTGAATCTTCCAAAGGCGGGAAGGATGAACTGGTTTTTGCGCAGATAGAAGCAAGGGAGTTTGAGGCTTTGTTTGCCCTGCCCTTTGAGCAGGTAGGTCGGATGCAGGTGTCCGCAGATCTCGAACTGTTCGTCGGGCGCCTTGGATGGTTCGTGGCAGAGACGAAGGCCATGGAAATCGACCTGGTCCATCAGCTCGAAGCGATCGTGCACAAAGAGATGGGCGTGTCGGTCGTGGTTGCCCTTGATGAGCTTCATCGACAAAGCGCCTTGCCGGTCCAGCCACGTCTCCAAGCGATCCCACTCGCTGTTGGGCTGTGCGTGAAACAGATCGCCAAGAACGAAGAGTTCGCGCGGCTGGTGCCGGTCTACAAGCCGGCTGAGTTGATCCAGTTCCTCCTGCGCCAATTGCTCAGGAACCCCGAGTCCGTTCTTTCTAAAGTGCATGGTCTTGCCGATGTGCACGTCGGCGATCATGAGCCGGTCTGTATCGAGTTGGAGGCTGAGGTCGGGATGCAGCAGCAGTTGCTGACCGCCCAGGGTGAGTGGAAAGGAGGTGCTCATGTATCCGTTCCGCTGCAGGGCATCACGACTTGCCCGCTTCTCCGCTGTTCAGTCCGAGCCAGGCATTCAAATGCAGCAACTGAACCAGGCGGTAGGTGTGGTTTTTCTTTTCGCTGAAATGCTCCTCGATCCATTGGTGGACCCAGCGCATATCCACAGCAGTGCCCAGCTTGCCCTCTGAGAAATGTGCATTCAATTTTTCTGCACCCAGCTTGCGGATGTAGCCATCGAGTGGCGGATTGAAGCCCGCTTTTTTTCGGTGGATGATGCTGTCGGGAAGATGAGGCTCCAGTATCCGGACCAGCGGAAGTTTGCGCTTTTTGCCCTGAATGAGCCGCTTATCCGGAAGTTGCCAAACGGCTTCCGCCAATTTCCTGGTCACCAAGGGCACCCGCATTTCGATGCTGGCCTGCATACTCGATTTGTCGGCCACGAGGAAGTTATGGGAGAGAAAACCAAAGCGATCCAGGTACATGGCCTGTTTGAGCCGGCTTTCCCCACCTACATGCTCGAGCAGTTTGCCGATCTTTTTTCGAAAGCGGTCCACTCCGCCTCCTTCACCGAGCAATGCACGCACTTCATCTGGAGAAAAGACCCCGACCAGTGAGGTATAGGCCAAACCAAAATCCCGCTCCTTCAGGAAGGTGTTGAAGCGTCCGATCTTTTTCGAGAACCAGGGCACCTTGCCCAGGCTGAGGTTGATCAGCGGTGCCAGCATCTGAAAGAATTTCTTGTAGCGCACCAACTGATATCTCGGATAGCCGCCAAAGAGCTCATCTGCGCCCATCCCACTCAGCACCACAATGCGCTTGCGTTCTCTCGCTTTGAATGACAGGAGCTTGGAGCTCATATAGGTAAAATCGTAGATCAGCTCTTCGTTTTCCCGGGCAGTTGTTTCGATGGCCTGAAGAAAGGCTTCGTCCGAATCGATGTCCTCAGAAAGTGGAATGGACTCAATCGGGCGATCCAGGATCTGACCAATGCGCATGGCGTATTCATGGTCGCTGGACATGCCGGATTCCACGTATTCACTCTCTTCCGACTGCACGGTCATGCTTTTCACCTGATCGTTCACGGCAGTCAGGATGACCGTGGAATCGATGCCGCCCGAAAAGAAGAGTCCCACAGGCACATCGGCCACGGTGTGTTCATCGATGCTTTGCTCAACGAGTTTAGAAAGGTCCTGTGCCCTGTTTTGCGCATATTCGGTGCCCTTCCAATAGGAAGTGGTCTGCACCTTCATTTGTGCTGTATCGAGTTCGAGCCAACTTCCGGGAAACACTTTTTGTACGCCTTTGAACCC
>CATILC010000262.1 GCA_949516455.1 Flavobacteriia bacterium
GACATTTTGAAGATCCTTCGCCCTTCCCCATATTTCTTCCGGGTGTAGCGGAAGTAGCTCACCTGAAGCATCACGCTGAGGTTTTCGGCCAGGAAGATCCCGCAGAGGATGGGGATCAGTAGCTCTTTGCGAATGGCAATGGCGAAGACGGCAATGATGCCGCCCAGGCTTAGACTGCCGGTATCGCCCATGAATACCTGAGCGGGAAAGGCATTGTACCAAAGGAAACCGATGCAGGCGCCGACAAAGGCCGACATAAAGACCAGCGTTTCCCCAGAATCGGGGATATACATGATGTTCAGGTAATCGGCAAAGACGATGGAACCAGATACGTAAGCGAGGATACCAAGCGTTACGCCGACTATAGCGGAAGTCCCTGTGGCCAGCCCATCGATGCCATCGGTCAGGTTGGCACCGTTGGAAACCGCAGTGACAATGAAGATGACGATCGGGATGAAAACCAGCCACGCCCAACGGCTTGGTTCTGCGCCCCAGCGCTCCACAAATTGGGCGTAGTCCAATTCGTTGTTCTTGAAAAAGGGAATCGTGGTTTTGGCCGAATGGTGTGCTTGACCGAATGCATCGCTTACCGAAGCCGATACCCGCTGCTCCGCAGGGATCTTTTCTTTAATGACCACCTCCGGGTGGAAGAACAAGACCGCGCCAACGATCACGCCAAGGACCACCTGGCCGAGCACTTTGAAGATGCCCCTCAACCCTTTTTTATCTTTCTTGAACACCTTGATGTAGTCGTCCAGGAAGCCGATGAGGCCCATCCATACCGTGGTGACCATGAGCAACTGGATGTACACATTGTCGAGTCGGGCAAAAAGCAAGGTGGGAATGAGAATGGCCGTGAGGATGAGGAGACCGCCCATGGTCGGTGTCCCGGTCTTTTCCTTTTGCCCCTCGAGTCCGAGGTCCCGAACGGACTCGCCCACCTGCAACTTGTGCAAAAGTCCGATGATGCGTTTCCCGAGCAGAAGAGAGACCAGCAGGGAGGTGATCACCGACAGGGCGGCGCGGAAGGTGATGTACTGAAACACTCCGGTACCAGGAATGTCATATTGTGCCTCCAGATATTGAAAGAAAGCGTAGAGCATCAGGCCGTGGAATTCAGTTGTTCGGTGAGTACTTCGAGGTCGCTGAATGGGTGTCGCTGCCCATCGATCTCCTGGTAATTCTCATGGCCTTTTCCAGCCACCAGAACGATGTCCCCCACTTCTGCCAGGTGACAGGCTGTTTTGATGGCCTCCTTCCTATCGGCGATCCGCAGGGTTCGGCTGCGCTCTTCCAGCTTCAACCCGGCCTCCATGTCGTCGAGTATGCGGTCGGGGTCCTCCGTACGTGGGTTGTCCGAGGTGAAAATGGAACGGTAGGCATATTGTGCGGCGATCCTGGCCATCATGGGTCTTTTGCCCGCATCGCGGTCACCACCGCATCCGACTACGACCATTAGTCGTTGGCCCTTCTCTGTTACGGATTGGATGGTCTTGCACACATTTTCAAGAGCGTCAGGGGTATGTGCATAATCCACAATGCCAATGACCCCACCGTCGCTTTGTACATGCTGAAATCTGCCGGAGACCGCCTTCAGAAGGCTCAGTGCAGTGAGCATCTGCTGTTTGTCTGACAGACCGAGCAATTCCGCGGCTCCGTAAATGGCGAGCAGGTTGTACGCATTGAACGGCCCGATCAATGGGGTCCACAGTTCATCTTGGTTGAAGCGCAGTAAACTGCCGTTGAAATCCGCCTCCAGGATCTTGCCCTGATAATCGGCCGGCGTCTTGAGCGCATAGCCGTGAACATTGGCTGAACAGTGCATGGTCATGGTGCGCCCATGACGATCGTCCCAGTTGCAGAGTGCAAAGGCATTTCGCGGCAGCTGATCGAACAGCCGTTTCTTGGCCCGGACGTATTCGTCCATGCTGCCATGGTAATCTAGGTGATCCCGGCTGATGTTGGTGAAAATCGCTCCCCGTAAACGAATCCCGGACAGGCGCTCCTGCACGATGCCATGTGAGCTTGCTTCCATGAAGACATATTTGCATCCCTTGTCCCTCATTTGGGCAAGCAGCGAATGGATCTGCAGCGGATCGGGAGTGGTATGTGTGGCCTGTGCTTCCTCTTTTCCGATCTTATTCACCACAGTGGAGAGCAGACCTGATCTCCTGTCCAAAGACAATGCGAGTTCATGCAGTAAGCTGGCGACAGTGGTCTTTCCGTTGGTTCCCGTCACTGCCAGGATCTGCAGTTCTTCCGAAGGGTTGCCGTTGAAGTTGGAAGCGATCACGCCCAAAGCCTGAGCGCTGTTATCCACCTGTATCTGAGTGACACCCGCTGGGAGTCCTTCCATCCATTCCTCCAGTACCACGGCCCGGGCGCCTGAGTCGATGGCGTTCAAAACGAATTGATGCCCATCTACCTGTGTTCCGCGGACAGCGACAAAGAGTCCGTCCCGAACGACTTTTCGGGAATCGAAAGCGACCGACTCAATGGCCAGGCCCCTGTCGCCTTGGGCACGTTCGATATTCACGCGGTAGAGCAGGTCTTTGAGTAGTATCATCCCGCCTCCAGTCTTATGATGCGTCCATTGGGCAGGCTTTTCCCACCTTTTGGCCACTGGCCAATGACTTTGCCTGCAAAGCCGTCCAGGCGAACTTCAAACCCTTGGTTTTCCATCAAGGCGATCGCATCCCTTAGACGCATGCCTCTGAGATCGGGCATTCGTTGTTCTTCCACTTCTCGCAGGATGGCTCCCACAGCCGGTAGGGGTGTTTCCTCTATTGCGTAGGCGGGCATCTCCTCTGCACGCTCAGGACTCAACCGCTGTACTCCCCGAGCGATCTGTTTGAAAACGGGAGCGGCCACTACTGATCCGTAATACCCGCCCCTGCTCGGCTTGTTGATCACCACAATGCAGCTGTATTGGGGGGCATCTGCTGGAAAATACCCCACGAATGAGGCTTGGTACTCGGTGGCTTTGTCCTTGATCCAGTAGTTGAGTTGACAGGTCCCTGTCTTGCCGGCGATGGGCAGATCCGGACTGTGGATGTTGTGCGCCGTTCCCTGTGGGCTGCGCACCACCTCCTCCAAAAGATGTTTCAGTTGGTCACGTGTCTTCTCTGAGCAAAGGGAAGGGTGTATGACCACGGGGTTCATTTCCTTTTCGACTTCGCCCATGCGTTCAAGCCGCTCGACGAAGCGTGGACGATTCAGAATGCCATCGTTGGCGATGGCGTTGTACATGGCGAGGATCTGAAGGGGCGTAAAGCTGACTTCATAGCCAAAGAGCATCCACGGCAGGCTCATGCCAGACCAGTTGTCATCACCAGGATTGGGGATGACCGGATGGCTTTCCCCTTTGATGTCCACACCGAGTTTTTGGTCCAGACCGAGCGCATAAAGTCGGTCCACGAATTGCTGGGGGTCTTTTTTGTAGGCGGCATAAAGCGCCTTGACAATGGCCGTATTCGAGCTTTTTTCCAGCGCCTCTCCGAGAGAGATCACTCCATATCCTCCACGGCCGTTCTTGAAATTGGAGTCTTTTACCTGTATCCCAGGCAGCACTTCATAAATGCCGTTCTCCGTGTCGATCTGCATGGAAGTATCCACCCGACCGTCCTCCAATGCAGCCATTAGGGCGATGGTCTTGAAGGTGGAGCCGGGTTCGGTTCGTTCCCAGACGGCATAATTGCGTTTTTCGTAGTAGCCGGACTCCTCCGAATTCCGCCCCAGATTGGCGATGGCGCGGATGGCGCCGGTCTTTACCTCCATCAGTACGGCGCAGCCGTGATCGGCCTCATGACGTTCCAAGGCACCGAGAAGTGCATGATGGGTGATGTCCTGCAGCCGGCTGTCAATGGTGCTGATCAGGTCGAGCCCGTCTTCAGGTTCGGAGCTGTAAAAATCTGTGAGCGGTTTCCACTGTCCTCCTGATATTTTTTGCGCCAGTCGGCTGCCACTGGTGCCGCTTAGTTCCCGTGAATAGGCATTCTCCAGGCCGAATTTGCTGAATTGTGCATCGCTACCGATCGTCCGCCGGGCCACTTTGCCGAAGGGTTGTTTTCGATATTCCACCTGCTGGGTGATCAGCCCTCCTTTGAACCGTCCTTCTTTGAGGATGGGGAGGTCTTTAAGCGCCTGCAGCCGGGAGTGGTCCATGGAACGGCTGATGGTCACAAAGCGGTTGTTGTTCTTGCGGGCCGAGGTCAAAAAGGCATTCCATTCGGAGGCAGAGCGCTCTGAGGAAACAAACTCTGCAAGTCCTTTGGAGAGTTCTTCGATGCCTGTTGCATACAACTGATCTGAGGCGACCGTGGGATCCATATACACCTTGTGTACAGGCATATTGGTGGAGAGGAATTTGCCGTCGCTCGACCAGATGCTGCCTCTGCTTGCGGGTATTTCGATGTTCCGGACCACTTGCTCTTCGGCCAGAATGCGCAGCGATTCCCCTTCGACGAATTGGATCTTTCCCAATTCGATGAGAATGCGCAATGCAACGAATCCAATGGGAAGAATCAGTAAATAGAGCCTGTATGTTCTCTTTCTATTCGCTGTCATCGGAACTCTTTGATAGGATGACAGGGGCACTTGTGGGAAGGTATAGTCCGAGATCAGCAGCCCGTTCGCGCACTTTGGTCTCGGCGCTGGTTTCCATCAGCTGACTCCGCGTCTCCACAAAGTCGGAGTGGACGTTTTTCAGTTCTTTCCGCAATTCACTGATGCGGTGCACCTTCTTGTCGGCCAGATGCGAACTGCGAATACTGATAATGGCTAAAAAGGCGAGGAAGATCAGAAAGGGATATTGTGCGTTCATCCTCCGCTCTGCGAGGAAGCCGCCTTTTGCCAAAGAAGCGAGGGTGCGGGCATATTTGGAGAAGCTTTGTTTCAAACCCATTCTTCCAATCTTTCAGCAGCTCGGAGCTTGGCGCTGCGGGCCCGTGTATTTTCTTCAATCTGCAGGCGATCCGGAGAAAGTGGTTTCCGGTGCATTGGACGCAATCTGAAATGGCGCCTTCCGCGCTCGTCGCGTTCCACATCGCCATCTGCCCAGCCTTCCTTCATGAACTGCTTGACCATGCGGTCTTCGAGCGAGTGATAGCTGATGATCACCAGACGCCCCTGCAGGGAGAGCAGGTCGATGGAATCAGCGAGCAGTTCGCGCAGCGCCTCCATTTCTTGATTCACCACGATCCGCAACGCCTGAAATACCTGCGCCTTGTAGGAATGAATCTTATGAGGAGGGGCAAATCCTTCGAGGAATTCCGAGAGCTCTGCTGTGGACTCCAGCCTTCCCTGGTCCAGACGCTTTCTGAGCGCCGCAGCCAACCTGCCTGCATTCGGAACCTCGCCGTAGGTCTTGAGCACCCAGCGCAATTCCTTTTCTTCATTCGCTTCGAGCCAGTCGGCAGCAGTGGTGCCGGAAAGAGGATTCATGCGCATGTCCAAAGGGCCTTCGAAACGCAGAGAGAATCCACGTTGAGCGGCATCGAATTGATGGGAGGACACCCCGAGATCGGCCAAAATGCCGTCCACTTTTCGGATCCCATGCAATCGAAGCCCCTTCTTGATGTGTCGGAAGTTCATCCGAACAAGGGAGAACCTTGGGTCATCCAGTGCATTTTCCCAGGCATCCGGGTCCTGATCGAATGCGATCAACCGTCCGTTGTCGTCCAGCCTGCTCAGCAGCTCTCTGCTGTGTCCGCCGCCACCGAAGGTGCAATCGACATAGATCCCGCCGGGCTTCAGCCCCATTCTTTCCAGTGATTCTTCCAGCAGGACGGGCTTATGATACATCTCCGCTTCCGAATTGCATCGCCCCCATGACCTCCTCGGCCAGGTCTCCAAAATTGTCTGCACCTTCCCTGAGTGATCGCTCATAGGCAGCCTTGTCCCATATCTCAATGATGTCCACAGCCGAAGCCATGACCACTTCGGATCGAATGCCCGAGTATTCCAACAGGTCTTTTGGGATGAGCAATCGGGCATTGCCGTCCAGTTCCACTTGTTTGACCCCAGCCGAATAAAGGCGGATGAAGTCGTTGTGCTTTTTCACGAAGCGATTCAGGTGCCCCACTTTGTCCATCACACCTTTCCAGGCCGAATGGGGAAAGAGCTCCAGGCAGGGTTGGAAAACCGAACGCTTGAGAATGAATCCCTGATCGAGTATGCTCTGAAGCTGTTTTTTCAAAGGCGCAGGTATGGCCACACGCCCTTTGGCATCGGCCTTACACTCATATACACCATTGATCATCAGCATTTTACAGCTTTACTGCTTTTGGCAAATCCAAAACTATATCAATTTTCCCACTTTTTCCCACAAATCACCACTCTGTGCAAAATTTTGGAAAACTCCCTTCTCCTGACCGCACATGAGTCTCGCGCAGAGAAGCAGTCGCTTGCCTTACATTTGCGGGTTCAACTCATTCTGCATGCAGATAGAACAGAAGAAGAGCGGTTCGTATGCGTATCTTGACGAGGGTCAGGGGCGTACCCTGGTCCTGTTGCACGGACTGTTGGGTGGACTGAGCAATTTCGAAGAAGTGCTCACGTATTTCTCGAAGAATGGGTATCGGGTGATCATGCCTGTCATGCCCATGTACTCTCTGCCGCTGGTCAAGACCAACATCAAGAATCTGGCGAAATTCCTCGACGGATTTCTGGCGCACATGGAATTGGAGAACATCACCCTGATCGGCAATTCTCTGGGCGGTCATGTGTCTCTGGTCTACACCAAAAACTATCCCGACCGTATTCACTCCCTTTGCCTGACCGGTAGTTCGGGTCTTTACGAAAGTGCGATGGGCGACAGTTTTCCGCGCAGAGGCGATTACGAATACATCAAGACCAAAACCGAAGAAGTCTTCTATCGGAAGGAAGTGGCCACCAAAGAATTGGTGGATGAAGTCTTCGAGTCCGTCAACGATCGAAACAAGATCCTTCGCACCTTGAGTTTCAGTAAATCAGCCATCCGTCACAATATGGCCGAGGACCTGAAGGAATTCCATCTTCCTGTCTGCCTGATCTGGGGCGAAAACGATCTGGTGACCCCACCGCACGTGGCGAATCGCTTCAAGGAGTTGCTCCCAGATTCCGAGTTGCACTGGGTTGAGGAATGTGGCCATGCAGCCATGATGGAGCGTCCCGATGAGTTCAATCGTCTGCTTCACGACTTTCTCAAGCGCCGGGTAGGTTGAGCACAAATCTTCAGGCAGAATTCGTCAAGAGTTCGCCAGAGTACAGATCCTGTCCGGAACCAAAGCTTCCGGAATACGCCTTTATCGGACGTTCCAATGTGGGGAAGTCCTCGCTGATCAATATGCTCACGGGGCGAAAGTCACTGGCCAAGACGTCTGGCCAACCCGGGAAGACCCAGTTGATCAACCACTTTTTGATCGAAAAGAACTGGTATCTGGCCGATCTTCCGGGATATGGGTTCGCTAAGGTCTCCAAGAAAATGCGCGGGGAATTCGATAAGATGATCCGTGCTTATTGCCAGAACCGAGAGAACCTGATCAATCTCTTTGTTCTCGTGGATTGCAGGCACGAGCCACAGAACAACGACGTCGAATTCATGAAATGGTTGAGTGAGAATGGCTTGCCTTTCAGCATTGTACTGACCAAGATCGACAAGCTGAATCCGGCCAAGCTCCGGTCGAATCGGTCAGCCTACGAAAAACAACTGCTGAACCATTGGGAGGAACTTCCTCAGATCTTCATCAGTTCTGCGACGGGTAAAGTGGGACGCGAAGAACTGATTTCATTCATTCACCATTGGAATCAGGAGCTTGCGGATCATTTTCCCTCCGCTCGATGAGTTCCATTTCCTCTCCGAGGTAGCGAGCGAATTTTCGCATTTCCATGGCCAGTTTTTCCTCCGATGTTGCGCGCTCCATGGTATCGGCCATGCTCAGAAGACTTTGATGAATGAATTTCTTCATATCGTCCAGGGGCAGTTCTTTGGTCCAAAGGTCGATCCGCAGGGTGTCCTGATTGGATTTGTTCCATACGGACAGGAAGAGCGCATCGGCTGATTCACCTTCCACTCCTCCGTCCGGAGCGTCCCAGGAGATCTGTTCTGGAACGTGGTTGTCGTCCAGTTCGACCTGAATGCGTATTTCACTGCTTTTGCTCATGGTTTGTACTTCGAAGTTCTCAATAGGTCTTTTGCGTTCCCGTAACGGATCAGCTCGTTCACGTCGAGATCGCCCTGCTGCATGCGCTTTTCTACGATCTGCCAGCCGATCCATCGGCCAATACGGCCAGGCGTTTGTGTATCAATGGGCAGCCGAAATTTTGAAAAGGGGGCCGGCAGGAGGAGCCTTCTCTTCCAGTCGGCATTGCTCGAGAAAAGAGCACCTTGTTCGATCAGATACGCCCATATCGAGGCTTCATTGGCTGTACAGAATGCCCATTCTTCCTTGGTGTATCGCAGCAATTCATGGGGTTCGCGTTCCGGACTGAGCAGATGGGTGAGGTACAAGACCTTGCCTTCGTTGAGCATCGCACTCAGCAGATCCGTGCCTTCTGAAGGTGCTGAGGAAAGTGCCCGTTGAGCCAAGGCTTCGGCCAGATCGAGCGCCATGAATTCCATGGACCTGCCACGCAGCAGATAGCTGGGCTGACTGGCATAGAAAGGGCTGTTTGGGCCGAGGTATTGATCCAATGCGATGAAAACGAGGCTGTCCGAAAGAAAGAGCGGGTAGTCGAAATCCAAAGGGGAGATGTAAGTGAACGAACGAGTGGGCGTCTGTCCGGGAAAGTGATATGCTGAATGGCCGAGCACCTTTCGGCACGACCCAAGCGCCGAACGAATGGCCTCTTCTTTAGAAGTAAGGTCCTTGTGCAGCGCATTGAGCAGGCTGTCGGATCGCTGCTTGAACCAAAAAGCGGAGTCCCCGTTTTCAACAAAAGGAAAGTAAAGTGCTGCGCTGTCTCTGAGATTTTGGCTCACAACAGCTGCATCGCAAGCAAAGAGAAAACGATCGAATCGATGCACCTGATGATCGGGCTCCTGCCATTGGCCGGATCTTTGCTTTTCAGAGCAGCCAGCAAACAATCCAATGATCAGAAAAACGAAAAGAACACCGTATCGGGTCAAGAGATGCAGTTTATTTTCGGCTAAAATACAGTGAGCATGTTCCGTTTTCGACTCCACCACGCCCTTATTCTGGCAGCAGGCCTCTCAACCATCTGTCTCAAAGTGAACGCCCAGCAATCCATGCGCTTTGGCCTCATGGTTGGACCGTCGGTCAATTGGCTCAATGCGGATGCCAAAGACTGGACCTCAGAAACACGTACGCGCTGGTCTTATGGACTGATGGCCGACTTTTTCATGACGGACCGTTATGCACTGAGTACAGGAATGACCATTGCCTCAAGGCAGGCCCATCTTGATGTATCCGATACGGTCGGTGAATACACACTGGGATCCGTGGACATACCGTTCGTGTTGAAGATGCAGACCCAGCAGTTCGACCGAATGACCTATTTCGCAAAGTTTGGCGGCGGCGTTGGATTCCGTACCCGGGAGCGTGTGGAGCTCGTTCCGGATCGAGTGGAAGAAAAGCATCTGGAGAACTACTTCACGCCGATACAAACGCAATTCATCATCGGCCTTGGTGCTGAGTATGAGATCGATGGTTCGTCGGCGATCGTACTCGGAGCGGACTTCACCATGGGGCTGAACGATGCGCTGAAAGATGATGATCCACGGATCAGTAAGCGGGACAACTACCGCTTTTATGGGGTTCAGTTCACCTTTGGATTTTTTTTCTGATGAAGCTCAAAGGACTGGATTGCGATAAGGTGGGGACGCATATTTCCGACTGGTTGAAGTCTTATGCTGAAGAGGCGGGAAGTTCTGGCTATGTGGTCGGAATCAGTGGAGGGGTGGACTCTGCATTGACCAGTTCACTTTGTGCCCTGACAGGGCTTCGTGTCATTTGTGTTCAGATGCCGATCCATCAGGCTCCGGATCAACTGGACAGGGCTTCGGAGCACATAGAAAAGCTGAAGAAGAATCATGTGCAGGTAGAGGAGCGCATGTTCGACCTAAGTCCAGTATTCGATCAATTTTCCCAGACGCTCAGCAGCGAGCAAAGTGCCCAGCGTGAACTGGCCTTGGCAAATGCCCGGGCGCGTTTGCGAATGAGTACGCTTTACCTCGTTGCGCAGACACACGGACTGCTGGTGGCGGGGACAGGCAATAAAGTGGAAGACTTCGGTGTGGGTTTCTACACCAAGTACGGAGACGGTGGCGTGGACCTGAGTCCGATCGCCGATCTGAACAAGTCGGAAGTCTTTGCTCTGGCAGCTCATTTAGGCGTTCCTCATTCTATCCTGCAGGCGGCGCCGACCGATGGGCTTTGGGCGGATGGTCGAGGGGACGAAGATCAGTTGGGGGCTTCCTACGCCGAGTTGGAATGGGCCATGGAACAGGTGAAAGAGGGCATGCCGGACGAAAATTGGAGCCCGCGTGAACGTGAAGTGATGGGCATATACACCCATCTTCACAACGCCAATCGCCATAAGATGCAGGAGATTCCGGTTTGCCCTATTCCTGAGATGTGGAAGTCGGAAACACCAAAAAGAATCGACTCCCCTTCTCGTCGGAAATAAGCTGAATCTCCGTGCCCATTTGCTCAGCCAGATCCTGAGCCAGCAACAGACCGACACCCGTGCCCTGTTCCTCAAGAGTACCCGAACTGCTTTCGTGGCCTGCAGGTGAGAAAATGCGGTTGGCAGCATCCTCCGGCAGACCGCCCGCCTCGTCCGCTACCCCGATGGACACCATGCCAAGGCCGTACGGTTCGGAAAACACCTCTATGATCTGGCCTTTTTGACTGTACTTGAGGGCATTGCTGATCAAGTTTTGCATGATCAGGTGGAGTGCTCCTGTGTCTACGGTCACTGGGGCGTCGATGTCTACACGCTCCATGATCTGTATCCCTTTCCAGCGGGCCGCATTGGCCAGAAAAGTTGCTTCTTCGGCCACGATCTCGGCCGACTGCATGCGGCTTGAACTGTTCGCTTCTCCTTCCTGCTTTCTGCGCGCCCAGTCGATCACATCGCGCAGGGTTCGGTCCATTTCATCCAGGCTGTTCCGGATCATGTGGATGCTTTCGTTTCGCTCTTTTTCCTGAATGTCGTTCCATTTGTTGCTCAGGAGATCGGACATTCTCAAAACGAATTGGAAGGGCCCGCGGATGTGGTGGGAGATCAATGAGAGAAGTTTCTGCTGAGCAAAGGCAGAGCGTTGCAGGCTTTGAATTTCCTCTTTTTCCCTTTTCAGATCTGCCTTTAACCGAGTGTTTTCCTTTTGCAAGCGAGCAATGACCCGGGTCAGAAAGAGCAGGCTGGCGAAGGCAATTATGAAAAGATAGTCCATCTCGTATGTTTTCATTGGTCCTGGAGCGATCGCTGCATCTGTACCAACGGGAAACGAAAATAACAATATTGGGACGCCTTCTATGGATTGAAGAAAAAGCTTTGAAAGCCTTGAGGCAGCAGATTCAATCTTTGAATTGTGGATCCGTTCACTGGAGACGGAGACGCGCAATCAAATAGATTCGGATTCATAAAAAACTATATTTGACCTACTATACTTGATTCTTATGGTTAGAGTGATCATTGCGGACGATCATGCCATCGTCCGAAAAGGACTGGATCTGTACATCAAGTTTCAAGACGATGTCCAGCTCGTTGGTGAGGCGAATAATGGAGAAGAGCTGTCCCGAATGCTCGAATCAACAGAGGCCGATGTGGTACTCCTCGATATCGATATGCCGAAAATGAACGGCATCACAGCACTGCGTTCGCTAAATGACGCCCATCCCGACGTGCGTTTCCTGATCATGAGCATGCATCCAGAGGAGATCTACGGCCCCACTGTGCGTAAAATGGGTGCTGCGGGTTATATATCGAAGGACGACGATCCCAAGTTGGTGATCCAGTCCGTGGTGCAGGTCATGGAGGGGAAAGAGATCTTCAACGAAGCCCTTTACAAGGTGAACACACCCATCAAGGAAAAGGACAGAAAGATCAAGTTGTCGACCAGAGAAAGCGAAGTACTCAAATTGCTTTCCATCGGAAAGTCCAACAAGGACATTTCTGAGGAATTGGGCATCAGCGACAAAACAGTGAGTACCTATAAGCAGAGATTGCTCAGCAAGCTCCAGGCAAAAAATCTGGTGGATCTTATCAATTATGCCAAGATGTATCAGTTTGTCTGATACAAAGCCGAGTCGTTCGAGGGCTTGAAACAGCATGGACGAAAAGTGAATTCATTGGAGAGAGCGGTGGACTTTGACAAGGTTGTTGCGAATCACTGCTCCGATTTGGTTTGCATTCATGCCCCAGACAAAAGCATTGTTCATTGCAGCCAGTCCGTTGCCACTCTGTTGGGTTATGACCGATCGGAACTCAGTGGCCGCGAATTGTTCGATTTCTTTCACGAACAATTTAGCTCCGAGATGGACGAAAGCCTGCTTCATCGAATGCTTTATCGACAGGGTGCGGCGATCCGCATCATGCTGAGAAAGAAAGACGGAACAGCTTTGTGGCTGAGTGTGAACTGGACCGAGGCCATTGAAAAAACACTCCTGCCAAAAGGATTTTCTGTCTCTGTTTGCACGGATGTGACCGAGAGCGTCTCGCTGACTGAAGACCTCATGAAGGCTTGGTCGAAGGAGAAGGAGATACACGAGCTGCGGCAGAAGCTTCTGACCATGGCCTCGCATGAATTCAAAACGCCCCTGGCCGTCCTTCAAACGCAGATGGATGTGCTTCGGGCCTGGGACAAAGAAGAGGGCAGCTCGGAAAGGAATCTTCGCCTATTGGGCAAAATGCAGAAGCAGGTCGATCGCTTGGATGAGTTGATCAAAGAAATTGTGGCATCCGGGAGGGTTGCTCAAAAAAAGAATCCCTTCCATCCCGTTCCGCTTGAATGGACGGCCTTGGTGGCCTCCGAGATCGAGAAAGCTCAGGAAGGGTATCCCAAACGCAGGATCGTTCTGGAGGAAAAGGGTGATGCGCAGCTGATGTATGCAGACGAACAAATGGCGCGTTACGTGATGTCCAATTTGTTGAGCAATGCATTGAAATATTCCAAGGCACCCACAGAAGTGCGCTGTGTTCTTGAATATGGACAAGACGCGCTCTCAATGCGCGTTGAGGACGAAGGGATCGGCATCCCGCAGGAAGAGCAAAAACGGATCTTTGAGCCGTTCTACAGGGCGGCAAATGCAATGAACATCGAAGGTACAGGCGCTGCCCTATCGGTCATTCGTGAATTCGTGAGTATGCATCAGGGCCATCTGGATGTGCGCAGCATCGAAGATCGAGGCAGCTGTTTCCATATCAATTGGCCGTATAAAAGAAGCTAAGTAATTTGGTGGCAGTATGAAAAAAGCACTTTTGGTCGAGGACAACAGAGATCTTCTGGAGAGCATGGAAATGCTTTTGGCGGGTCATTTTTCGATTGAAATTGCTGAAAACGGCGGAGAGGCGATGGAATTGCTCGGGCGATCTCGTCCGGACATCATTGTCTCCGATATCATGATGCCTGAGATGAACGGTTATGAGTTCTTGAAGAAGTTGCGGAACATGAGCGAATTCAAGGATGTGCCCGTTATCCTGCTTACCGCGCTTGGTCAGGACGAAAACTTGATCGGTGGATACGATCTGGGTGCGGATGACTATTTGGTCAAGCCAGTTCGGGCGGAAGTTCTGATCTCGCGGATGAACAATCTTCTTCGGAAACAGGAGCAGTTACGCTTGCTCTACACTTCTGATTCAGAAGGAAATACCGACCTGCCTGTCAAAGATCCTGTCTTGGCTATGCTCGATTCGTTGGTCATCAAAAAGTACAAGTTCAAGAACTTCAGCATTCCACAACTCGCTGGAGATATGGGGCTGAGTTATGTGAAACTCGAATCTCAGGTCAAGCAGAAAGCCCAGATGACTCCGGTGAAATATATCAATGAGATCAAATTGAAGAAAGCAAAGGAATTGCTGGTTGAAACGGATCTGCCCATCAAGGACATCGCCTTTAAACTTGGTTTCCGAAGCTTATCATACTTCGGCAAATGCTATAAAGCCCGCTTCGGCGTTACCCCTACAGATGCAAAAACTCATTGATGCAGACTCCTGAGATCCTCATAATTGACGACGACGAGATCAACAATTTCGTTTTAAAGAATGTCATCCTGCGTGCTTTTTCCGATGCGCGCATCCACACCGTGCCGCAGGGTCAGGCTGGTTTGGATTTCTTGGCGAACAGACGATCCGAAGGGATGGATCCCCCAGGAATCATTTTGGTGGACATCAATATGCCCATACTCAATGGATTCGAATTCCTGGACGCATATCAGGAGCGCTTCCTGGATCCAAGCAGCCATGTGTACATGGTGAGTTCATCGATCTCAAAAGAAGACCAGAAGCGTTCGTACAGCTATGAGTTTGTACAAGGGTACATCACCAAGCCCCTTGTCAATCAGAACGTGGTCTTCATTGTAGACGAATACCTGCAGACGCGTAAGGCCTGAGCGGCCTTTTTAAAGATGCCTTTCGGCTTGTTCCAGTACGGCGGCCATGACCTCTGGGGAATCCCACATGCTTTCGATGTCCTCCCGATTCATGACATCTTCCATGATCCTGTCGTGGATCTTTCCAATGCGCAGGGCTTCCTCGTAAGGCACATGCGAAAAAGTCACCATGCTGTAGAGCGGGGTCCAGACTTCAGGGAATCGGTCATTCACCCGGGCTTCGATCTTTTTCCTGAGTAAAAATTCCGGATCAGCCGTCAGGTCGCGCATCTCAATGAAATTGCGCATGGCGAGTTCGGCGATGGCGTCTCCACTGGCCTTGCGCTCACGCTGATAGATCTGCATGGCCTCTGACCAGTTTTCTTCCTCATCGAGGATGGACGCCAGAACGCGGCAATCTTCAAATCCGGAGTTCATTCCCTGTCCGTAGAAAGGAACAATGGCATGCGCCGAGTCGCCGATCAGTGCGGTAGATCCGTGCACCCATGGATAACAGCGAATGTTGCACAATGCACTATTGGGGTTTTCTTCCCATTCCCGATCGAAGTGAGGCATCAGGTCGAGTGCATCGGGAAACTCTTCCTCGAAGAAGGCACGTGCTTTCTCCACGGAATCCAGACTCTCAAAAGATTCTGGGCCTTCATAGGGGAAGAATAGGGTGCAGGTGAATGTGCCGTCCGGGTTGGGCAGTGCAATGAGCATGTGTTCGCCCCTTGGCCAGATGTGAAGTGCCTCTTTTTCGAGTTGGAAACTTCCATCCGCTGCTGCGGGAATGCTCAATTCTTTGTAGCCGTGGTCAATGAATTCCTGCTCATAGCTGAAGCGATGATTGCTCATCATGGAGGAACGTACCTGGGAAAATGCGCCGTCGGCGCCAAAGAGCCAGTCTGCTTCAATGCGCTCTTGTCCGCCACCTTCTTGTTCGACGACCACCTCAGCATTGTCCTGATCGACAGAGAGTACTTTTTGCTCAAAGGACATGCGCACATTGGGCAGTTCCTCAGCAAGATCGAGCAAGCGTTGATTGAGTAGACTCCGGCTCACTGAATAAATGGCCTGCCCCTCCTTTCCGTAGTCCTGGTAGGTCAGTTTGCCCTGAGCATCGTGCATTACCCTTCGCCTCATCGGGATCGCGATCTCCCGAACGGCCTGATCAGCCCCCACCCCTTCCAGTGCGCTCCATCCTCTATCGGACAAGGCCAAATTGATGGACCGCCCTTGATAGACCGAGGTTTTTCGCGAATCGGGACGGCGTTCGACCAGATGGACCTGATGTCCTCTTTTGCCGAGATAAACACTCAGAAGCGAGCCAACAAGCCCTGCACCTGCTATGGTAATGCGTTCAGCTTTGTTCATAGAAGTCGAGAATGATCTGCTGCAGTCGGTAGATGTCTGAAAACGAATTGTACATAGGAACAGGTGCCATCCGTATAACGTTCGGATTCCGCCAATCCGCCACCACGCCCTTACTGCTGATGTGATCGAAAAGGGCCTTTCCTCCGCTTGGAATGAACAAAGACAGTTGACAGCCACGGGCCTTTGGATCCGCTGGAGTCAGAAGGCGCCATCCGGTCTGATACTTCTCACTGATCTCCATAAGAACACCTTCGAGGGCAGCGGTCAGTTGAAGCGATTTTTTCCTGAGCTCGTCCATGGAGGTTTGGTCGAAGAGGTCCAGCGCGGCTCTGTGGGCGGCCATGGCCAGTACGGGGGAATTGGACAACTGCCAGGCTTCTGCTGTCTTCATCGGTACAAAGAATTCGTCCATTTGGAAACGGCTTTTGTCGTCGTGTCCCCACCAACCTTCAAAACGCGGGATTTCCTTGACATTGTGGTGGCGTTCATGGATGAAGATCCCTGCGACGCTGCCCGGACCACTGTTCAGGTATTTGTAACTGCACCAGGCGGCCATATCCACGCCCCATTCGTGCAGTGCGAGCGGAACATTGCCAGCGGCATGTGCCAGGTCCCAGCCCACCATGGCTCCTTTTGCTTTTAAGGCCTTAGTGATCCGTTCCATATCAAAGAGTTGCCCTGTATAGTAATTCACCCCACCCATCAGGCTCAAGGCGATCTCGTGCCCTCTCTCCTCTATGAGCTTCAAGATGTCTTCCGTGTGCAAATGATCGGAGCCATCTGGATTTTCCAACAGAATGAGGTGATCATCCGTCAAGCCGTGAAAGCGAAGTTGAGAACGCAGGGCATAGAGATCGGAGGGAAAGGCCTTGGACTCGATCAGGAGTTTGTTTCGCTTTTGATCCGGGCGAAAGAAACTGACCATCAAGAGGTGAAGATTGGCTGTCAGGCCATTCATGGGCACCACCTCATCTGCCTTGGCCCCAACGATCCGGGCCAGTGATGATTTAAAAAAGCTGTGATAATCCACCCAGGGTCGCCGGGAACGGGTGTGACCATCCACACCCAGATTCTTCCAGTCTTCGAGCTCTTCCAGCAGATATTTCTCGGCGGTCTTGGGCTGCAGCCCAAGTGAATTACCTGTGAGGTAGACGGTCTCCCGGCCCTCGGCATCTTTAGGGAAATGATAGGACGATCTGAGATGAGCCAACGGATCGGCCTTGTCCCACTCTTTGGCTTGATCTGCGTGTATCACAAGGCGAATGTAAAGTAGGCAAAGGGGATGACACTCATGCTTGGGCGATCCAGATCATCATGGCCAACAAGATCGGCAAGGCCTCCATGTGAAAAGAGATGAAAAGCGGATCGGATCGGTCGTTGATACGTCTGAGTCCCCATGCGGTCAAAAGCCCGGGGACAACGAGAAAGAGTACACAGCTTCCACAGGAGGAGAAAAGCAAGTGCTCTGTCAGAAGCAGGGCCATGGCGAGCAGATTGAACAATTGGGCCAGGCGCAGTGCACCTGTACGGCCTCTTTGGGCACTGGTTTGAATACTGGAATCGTCAAATTGAAGGTCGCGTATGTCAAAGGCAATCGCCAATGAGCCGATCCAGAAAAAGACGAGCAAACTGCGCAAAAGAATAAGTCCCAAGGGCGCTGCCGCTGTGTAAAGCGGAACAAATGCACATACCCAGCTCCAGGTAAAAGCGATGAGGGGCAGTTTCAGCCGCGGGAACGACCGAAGGCCTTTGCGCCAAAATTTAGAAGACGGATAGAGGGCCGAGCTGATCAGGGCCGGAAGCAGCCAAAGCGCCGATTGGATGTGAAAGCGCATCAGCAGACCGAGGGCAAGCAGGGCACTGGCTGCGGACAAGATCTTCAACAGAAAAGAATGACGCGCAGTGTAGGCCAGGACGGGATGCTCTGCTTGGGTGCCTGCTCCAAAGGAACCGCTCAGATGCATATAGCCATAAGCGGCAAGGGTCGCAAAGAACACCATACAGGCATAGGAAACGGGGATGAAAGGAAAACGGATGGAGTGGATCAGGGCAAGCGCTCCTGCCGAACCGGCAACCACAATATTTGAATAGGCCAGATGCTCTTGGAGCTTTCTCACACGAGCAAAGGAAGGAAGTTCGCAAGAATCGTCATAGCTTGGGGCGAACTATCCGGGCAGGTTCGATCCGGAGCACAAAAACTAGGGCTTATGCCGATGTATCATCGTTTGGGGAAGATCCCCCACAAAAGACATACGGTCTTTAGAAAACCCGATGGGAACCTCCATTATGAGCAGCTCTTCGGTACGGAAGGATTTAGCGGCATGTCATCGCTGCTCTACCACCTGAACCGCCCCACCATGGTCGGGGAAGTTGGTCCAGCCATCGATCGCACTCCGGTAGCTGCAGTCACGCACAATTTGAAATCCCGAATGATCAAGGGCTTTGACTTGAAGCCTGCCGATGATTTTCTGGAAGCGCGCAAAGTGATGCTCTTCAACAACGACCTCAACGTCAGTTTAGCAGCACCCAGGGCATCCATGACCGATTACTTCTACAAAAACGCGGATGCCGATGAACTCCTATTTGTCCATGAAGGTTCGGGTGTTCTGCACACGCTCATGGGCGATCTGCCCTTTGGCCCGCTGGACTACCTGATCATACCGCGAGGCATCATCTATCAGATCGAATTCACATCGAAGCAGAACCGCCTGCTCATCGTCGAATCGTTCAGTCCCATCGTCACGCCGAAGCGCTACCGGAATCATTTCGGTCAGCTGTTGGAGCACAGCCCGTACTGTGAACGCGACATCCGTAAGCCAGAGCGACTGGACCCGCGCGATGAAAAAGGTGAATTCCAGATGATCATTCGGAAAGAAAATCATCTGCACCACCTGGTGTACGACGCCCATCCGTTCGATGTGGTGGGATGGGACGGATACAATTATCCCTATGCATTCAACGCAGATGATTTTGAGCCCATCACTGGTCGCGTGCACATGCCTCCACCCATCCATCAGACCTTCGAGGCGCACAACTTTGTGGTCTGCACTTTTGCGCCGAGGATGTACGATTATCATCCCGAGTCCATTCCGGCACCTTACAATCACAGCAACATTGATTCCGATGAGGTGCTCTATTATGTGGACGGCGACTTTATGAGCCGAAACCACGTGGAACGCGGATTCATGAGTGTTCATCCGGCAGGGATCCCCCATGGGCCACATCCAGGAGCTTATGAACGCTCAATTGGTCAGAAGCAGACCGAAGAACTCGCAGTAATGGTGGACACCTTCAAGCCCCTTCGCCTTGCGAAAATGGCGATCGAACTGGAAGATGACCAATATTGGTCGAGCTGGCGAGAGCAGTCCTGATTTCCACCTTTATTTTTGAAGAGCCATCCAAACACAACCGCATATGTCTTCCCCCAACGCATTAGAATTGCCCAAGATCTTTGAAGAAGCCCAGGATTTTCTTCCACTCAACGGAACAGACCACGTCGAACTGTATTGCGGAAATGCCAAGCAGAGCGCGCTGTACTACCAGCAGGCCTGGGGCTTCCAGCCAGTGGCTTACCGCGGTCTGGAAACCGGCAGCAAGGACCGGGTCTCTTATGTGCTCCGTCAGGACAAGATCACTTTGGTTCTGACCAGCCCGCTGCAAGAAGGCGGTCCGATCAATGACCACATCAACAGGCACGGCGATGGAGTGAAGGTGGTTGCGCTCTGGGTAGACGACGCTGCTCATTCCTGGAAAGAGACCACCTCGAGAGGGGCCAAGAGTTATTTGGAGCCCACGCGCAATGAGGACGCTGACGGCAGCGTGGTGTACTCCGGTATTCACACCTACGGAGATACCGTGCACCTTTTTGTCGAGCGTTCGGCCTACTCCGGTGTGTTCCTGCCCGGCTATGTCAGCTGGAATCCAGAGTTCCGTCCGGAACCTGTCGGTTTGCGCTACATCGACCACATGGTTGGGAATGTCGGCTGGAACGAGATGGATATTTGGACAGAATTCTATTCGAAGGTGATGGGCTTTACTCAGTTGGTCTCCTTTGACGACAAGGACATCTCCACAGACTACACAGCCCTGATGAGCAAGGTGATGACCAACGGCAACGGACGCATCAAGTTTCCGATCAATGAGCCGGCTGAGGGACGCAGGAAATCTCAGATCGAGGAGTACATCGAGTTCTACAAGGGGGCAGGTGTCCAGCACATCGCCCTGGCCACGGACAACATCATCGAGACGGTCACCGAATTGAAGAAACGGGGGGTCGATTTCCTGAACATTCCTGAAACTTACTACGACACCGTCCTCGACCGGGTGGGATCGATCGATGAAGATCTGGCACCCTTGAAGAAACTGGGTATTCTGATCGACAGGGATGAAGAAGGCTATCTGCTCCAACTGTTCACCAAGCCCGTTGTGGATCGGCCGACCATGTTCTTTGAGATCATTCAGCGAAAAGGGGCACAGAGTTTTGGAAAGGGGAATTTCAAGGCGCTCTTTGAGGCCATTGAACGCGAGCAGGAAAGCCGTGGAACACTATAGGCCCCCGTTCATAATGTGTGGACAAAAGCACCCTCAATAGCGCAAACAATTTCTGCAGTGTGAATACTTTCGAGGACATGCGTTTGGAGTTTTACATCACTGACCTTTTGTTCCGTCACGACTGTGTGATCGTCCCCGAGTTGGGGGCGTTCGTCGCTCAGTCCTACCCAGCGGAGCTCGAGCCCAGCACACGAATGTTCCGGCCCGGTCGCAAACAGCTCGCTTTCAATTCAGGAATGCGCAGATCGGATGGTTTGCTCATCGATTACGTGTCCCGGACCAATGCATGGTCCTACGAACGTGCCACGCAAGAGCTGAAGAAGGCAGTCCGCCAGTGGCGCAATGAATTGGCCCAGGGCAAAAAAATCCGCCTCGAGTACATCGGTCAGCTGTACACAGAGGATGGGAACATTCAGTTTCTTCCTTCTCTGGAGTCCAATTACCAGTTGGACTCTTATGGCATGGGGATGTTCTACGTGCACCCTATCAATGCATTGAAGAGCGCGCCGCGCAGCAAGGCAAAAAAGACCCAGAAGAAAGAAGAGATCTCGTTTCCTGATGCCGCCAAAGCATCTTCCTGGAGGCAATGGCGCTGGGCAGCGGTATTCATCCCGGTCCTGGCTGCAGGCAGTTTCGTATGGACGCAAAAGCAGGAAATGAGACAATTGCTGAACGCTTCAGATGCTTGGGTTGCCAGTATTGTCGAGCGGGAGGAACCGATGGAAGACTCACTTCGGTATTTTGAGGGCGTGCAGGGTTTCCCAAGGAAAAGTGTGATCCCCTTCAATGACCGAAGCAGCACGGCTTCTTTCGTTCCTGTCCGGTCCGAGCAGAATGAAGAGACCCAATTGCCGCCGGAAGTTGAAAAGCCGGAGCCTGTAAAGGAAGCAGCGGTCGAGGCCGTCAAAACGGCTTCAGCAGAAAATCCTTTGGAGGTGATGCGAACCGTGCAGGAAGTAAAAAAGCCGAACGTCTATTTCATCATCGTCGGCTCCTACAAAGAAGAGGCGAACAAGGACAAGCGCATTTTAGAACTGCAGGCCTTGGGTTACGAGGCGGAAGTGGCTCCCGGGAGGGGCATCCACCGTGTCTCTGCTGCTGGTTTTGCCACTCGGGCAGAAGCGCAAAAAGCCCTTGGCGGGATCAAGAGAAGCCTACATAAAGGCGCTTGGATCTATCGTCGCCCCTGAGGGCAAAGTCCGCTTTACTTTTGTGGGAAATCATACAGGGCCGATGAAAGCCAAGTCCCCCAACGATTCGCTGACCGTCATGACGGAGCTCGTGCTCCCCAACGACACCAACAACCTGGACAATCTGTTCGGAGGACAGCTCTTGTCCTGGATGGATCGTTGCGCCGCCATTTCCGCGCATCGTCACTGTCGACGGATCGTAGTGACCGCTTCGGTCAACAATGTCTCCTTCCGCCACCCCATTCCACAGGGAAGCATCGTCACTTTGGAGGGGAAAGTGAGTCGTTCCTTTTCCAGTTCCATGGAGATTTTTGTCGATGTTCACATCGAGGATCAGTCAGGACAAGGCAAGCGGATCAAGGCGAATGAAGCCATTTACACCTTTGTGGCCGTCGATCAGCTGGGCAATCCGATACAGGTTCCGCCAATAGATCCTGAGACGGATATTGAACGTAAGCGCTTTGAGGGCGCTTTAAGGCGCCGCCAGCTCTCCCTCATATTGGGCGGAAAATTGAAGCCTGAGGAAGCTACCGAACTGCGTTCGTTGTTCTTTCCTGAGGACTGATCGGCTGTGTACTTATTCGTTGAGCTTGAGCACGGCCAGAAAAGCCTGTTGCGGGATCTCCACATTGCCCACCTGTCTCATCCTTTTCTTACCTGCCTTCTGCTTTTCCAGAAGTTTGCGTTTCCGGGAGATATCGCCCCCGTAGCACTTGGCCGTAACGTCTTTTCGCAGGGCGCTGATCGTTTCTCGCGCAATGATCTTTGCGCCAACAGCGGCTTGCAATGCGACAACAAACTGCTGACGCGGGATGAGTTCTTTCAGCTTCTTGCACATCTTTTTGCCGATCTCATGGGATTTCCCCTTGTGGACCAGAAAAGAAAGCGCATCCACGGGTTCGGTATTCAGAAGCACATCCACCTTGACCAGATCGGATTCCCGGTAGTTGATCGGGTGGTAGTCGAAGGAAGCATAGCCGCGTGAAATGGTCTTCAGTTGGTCGTAAAAGTCGAAGACGATCTCTGCCAGTGGAAGATCGAAGTTGAGTTCCACTCGGCTTGAGGTAAGGTAGACTTGGTTCTTCAATATGCCCCTGCGGTCGATGCACAGGTTCATGATGGCCCCTACATAATCGGATTTGGTAATGATCTGCGCGTTGATATAAGGCTCCTCGATGCGTTCCAATTTCGATGGATCCGGGTAGTCGGTCGGGTTGTTCACCATGAACATCTCATCGGGGGCCGATTTGAGGTAGGCCTGATACGACACGTTGGGTACCGTGGTGATGGCCGTCATCTTGAACTCCCGTTCAAGGCGCTCCTGTATGATCTCCATGTGCAGCATCCCGAGGAAACCACAGCGGAAACCAAAGCCGAGTGCCGCGGATGATTCGGCCTCAAAGGTGAGTGAGGCGTCGTTGAGCTGGAGCTTTTCCAAAGAGGCCCTGAGATCTTCAAAATCTTCTGTGTCGACCGGATAGATCCCGGCAAATACCATGGGCTTGACCTCTTCAAAACCAGAGATCGCCTCCTGGGCGGGTTGCTCTTTAGAAGTGATCGTATCGCCCACTTTGACTTCCCGCGCCTCCTTGATGCCCGAGATGAGGTAGCCGACATCTCCGGCTTTGATTTCTTTTCGCGCTTCCTGATCGAGTTTCAA
>CATILC010000263.1 GCA_949516455.1 Flavobacteriia bacterium
ATGAACATCCTCATCAAGTTGACTTCGATCGTCGCGCTGATCATCGCTCCGCACATTGCTGAATCTGGCCATTCAGAGGGGCATCAAGAGGTCAGTTCGGAAGAGACAGCAGCCGTTGAGGAAATGATGGATTCGATGTCTGGCATCGAGACTTTCAAGGCCGAGGACGCAAGTATCGACTTGGAAGGAACAAGCGGAACCATCAGAAACGTTCATGTGCAGGGAATACAGCTGGAAATTGGAAATGGAAAGATCCAGTCCATGGAGATCTCTGTGGAAGATGAGCGATTGGGCAAGGAAGCTTTTGCCGGTAAAGAGGTGCGATTGGTGGAATTCTCTGCCGAGCGCGTCTGGCGGCACGGATCTGAATTTGTCGGCCACGGTCAGGCGCTGGTTCAGGGGATGGAGCAGCAAGCCACTGAGGCAACTGTCCGATTCAAGATCACTTCAGCGGGTCGGCTTGAAGGAAGCCTAATATGCCAGGATCTGGGCTGATCCCTTAGTTTTAGAACAAGCCGTTGACTTCTGCGTCGATGCGTTCGATGATCTCGCCGAGATCACGCGGATTGTCACCGAACTTGTTGACGTCTGCATCGATAAAGAGGATCTTGCCCTTACTGTAAGTGGTGATCCAAGCCTCGTAGCGTTCATTCAGTCGGTTCAGGTAGTCCAATCGAATCCCTGCTTCGTATGATCGCCCTCTCTTTTGGATCTGTTCGACCAAAGTGGAGACGCTGGCCCGCAGATAGATCATCAGATCAGGTGGCTGAAGGAAGGGTTCCATCAGGTTGAAAAGGGATTGGTAGTTTTCATAGTCCCTTTCTGGCATCAGCCCCATCGCATGAAGATTCGGAGCGAAGATGTATGCGTCTTCATAGATCGTTCGGTCTTGTATCACATTTTTTCCGCTCTCACGGATATCCACCACCTGCCGGAATCGGCTCTGAAGAAAGTAGATCTGTAGATTGAATGACCAGCGCTGCATGGCTGTATAGAAATCGTCGAGGTACGGATTGTCCGTTACGTCTTCAAAGTGCGGTTCCCACTTGTAATGCTTGGCCAACAACTCGGTCAATGTGGTCTTCCCCGACCCGATATTTCCTGCGATTGCGATGTGCATAAAAGAGCTTTCTTATTTCCAGATTCCCCGTCTGCGGTTCCTTCGCAACCGGCCGCGGAAAAGACCTCCAATACGGATGAAATTAACTATTTAAATCAATTCGTCAAGGCGAAAAAAGCAGCTTGTATAGGGTGCCTCCATCCGTGCGGAAGAACTGTTCATCTGTACCGCTCCAAGCTGCCTTTTTGGGCAATTCCAATTTGAGTTTCTTGCTTGAGCGCACAAGACCTTCCTGGTTGGCCACCCACCAGTTCGTTCGGCCGAGCGAAAAGCTTTCGGCGCCATCCACAGGGATACGCCGAACGAAGTTGCCCATGGTGTCAAATTCGATGAGGCCTTTTTCAACGAGCAGATAAATACCGCGCACATTGCATCTCAAGCCAAGTATCCGAGATTCCTCCTGCAGCAATTGGGTGATGGGCGGCGTACGGAATACGATCTCCATCCGGCGCATATCCATTTTTAGGAGCCGATCCGAGCCCTGGTCGAAGAGCCAAAGAAAATGCTCATCGGTCAGCGCTGCACAGGGCACATCCGCCATGCCAAGGTCAAAAAAGGAAAGAGCCGGTCGAATGGGGTTGAGCCGATTGTCGAGCAGGAGCAATTGATTGAACTCTGGATAATGAAGCAGTACACGCATCGGATCCTGTACTTGCACCTGAACGGGTATGCCTAGGTCGGGCCGGCTGAATCGAGCGATCTCCAGGCCATATTCATCCGTTTTGATCAGTTTGTCATTGAAGACAAGGTAGAGGTGGCCCAGATGATCGGCTTCCAGATCCAGAATGGGCTCGTCAAACTCAGCGATAGCTACAGCAATGGGTTGGTTTCTCTGTCCCCATGCCGTGAGGGAGAGCACAGCTGTGAGCAGGAAGAAGAGCTTAGTGGATCCGCTCTTCATTGTTCGAATGCAAGAAGGGATAGAGTTCCTCGACAAAGCGACGGTCATTGCTCAGACGAGGTACTTTGTGTTGTCCACCGAGCTTGTCCTTGGATTTTAGCCAATTGTGAAAAGTGCCAACCGGTGCCGCATGGATCTTTGGGAAATTCAGGGCCATGTCCTTGTGCCGTTTGGCCTCATAATCGGTATTCAGTTTTTTCAATTGTTCATCCAGCAGTTTGCTGAAGGTCGCCATGCTTTCTGGAGGACGATCGAATTCGACGATCCACTCATGGCCGCCCTGCGCATCCTGACTCATATAGATGGGTCCGGCGGTATAGTCGGTGATCTGGGCATCGGTCGCCTCTGAGGCAAACTGAAGCGCGCGTTCGGCATTCTCAACGATCAATTCTTCGCCAAAGGCATTGATGAAGTGTTTGGTCCGTCCCGTCACCCGGATCCGGTAAGGCGCACAGGAGGTGAACACCACCGTATCGCCCAGCGCATAGCGCCACAAGCCGCCATTGGTACTGATCACCATGGCATAGTGCACTCCGGGCTCCACGGCTTCCAAAGGAATGGCATCGTCTTCACTGCCGCCTGGAGGAATGAACTCATAGTAGATACCGTAGTCCAGCATGAGCAGCATATCGTCGGTGCCCGTTCGGTCCTGTATGCCAAAAAAGCCTTCACTGGCATTGAACGTCTGGAAGTAGTGGAATCCGTCTTGGGGGATGAGTGCGTCGAATTGCTCCTTGTAGGGGGCGAATGAAACGCCGCCGTGCATGTAGAGCTCCAAATTCGGCCAAACCTCCTTCAGATCCCTCGAGCCACTGATCGCAAGGACTTTCTTCACCAGAACGAGCATCCAGCTGGGCACTCCTGCCAAACTGGTCACATCTTCCCTGATCGTTTTTCGGGCAATGGTATCGATCTTCTCTTCCCATTCGTCCATCAGGCTGATCTTGTTGCTGGGCGTACTCATCATCGTCACCCAGTAGGGCAGATGCTCGATGATGATGGCAGAGAGGTCCCCGTAAAAGGAATCATTGTTGAGGCTGTTGATGGCTGTACTTCCGCCGAGTCTCAGTCCTTTTCCTGTGAAAAGTCGGCTGTTCGGAACGGCATTGCAATACAGAGAGAGCAGGTCTTTACCTCCTTTGAAGTGACATTCAAACAAGGATTCCCTACTGATGGGGATGAATTTACTGCGCGATGAAGTGGTCCCGGAAGATTTGGCAAACCACTTGACCTCCGAAGGCCAGGTCAGGTTCTGCTCGCCCTTTCGCAGCCGGTTCACAAGGGGCTTCATTTCTTCATAGCTCGCCACAGGGACCCGTTTTTTGTAGTGCTCGTGATCCCGGATGGAATCAAAGCCCCACTTCCTTCCGTATTCTGTTTGCGCTGCAGAACGGAGAAGTTGGTTCAAGCAGTCGTTTTGCACTTCCTGTGGATGTTCCATGAACCACTCGATCTGCTGGAAGCGTTTTTTCATCTTCCAGGACAACAGTTCGTTGAGTAGTTCCAGTCGGTGCATGAATTCAGGTGCGTATCAGTTCTTGAGCCAGCGGTCGAGCCAACCGAAGAATTCACTGTGCCACAGCAGGCCATTTTGCGGACTGAGTACCCAGTGTCCTTCATTGGGAAAGTAGAGGAAACGGCTGGGGACATCTCTCAATTGAGCTGCCTGAAAAGCCTCCATCCCCTGGTTGATCGGCACGCGGAAATCAAGGCCGCCGTGGATCACCAAAATGGGCGCAGTCCAATTCTGCACATAGTTGCTCGGATCGAAGCGTGCATACCCTTCGGCATTGGCCTCTTCCCAATACGGTCCCTGCAGGTCCCAATTGGCAAAGAACATTTCCTCGGTGCTTCCGTACCAACTCTTCAGATTGAAAAGGCCACAGTGGGAGATCAGCGCCTTGAATCGATCTTCGTGAATGCCAGCGAGCATGTATACGCTGTAGCCGCCATAACTCGCACCCACGGCGCCGAGTCGCTCATTGTCCACAAAGGGTTCTTTCGCGACTTCATCAATGGCGGAGAGGTAATCCTTCATGGCCTGGCCGCCCCAGTCACCTGAGATCTGTTCGTTCCACTCTTTTCCGAAGCCGGGAAGCCCTCTTCGGTTGGGCGCCACTACGATGTAGCCTTTGGCAGCCATCAGCTGGAAATTCCACCGAAAGCTGTAGAACTGAGAGACCTGACTTTGCGGCCCTCCCTGACAATAGAGCAGCGTGGGGTATTTTTTACTCGGATCGAAATCGGGAGGATAGATCACCCAGGTGAGCATATCCTTTCCATCACTGGTCTTGATCCACCACCTTTCGATGCGCGACAGATCGATCTCCGAATAGACCTTCTCATTGACCCCAGACACGGACTTTTCTTCGCCCTTGCTGAGGAAGAAGATCTCGGTAGCATGGTTCATGTCCTGGCGGGTGTAGACCAATTCGTCGTCCACGGGAATGAAGCTGTTGTAGTTGTGGGGTCCGTTCAAGAGCGGACGCGTGGAGGTCCTCAGGGTTTTACCTGGCTTCCAGGAGAAACTCAATTTGTGAATCTGCTGGGTCCCCTGCTTGGGAAGTCCGTAAATGATCTTGCCTTTGTCTGCCCAACTGAATCCGGAGACATGCAGATCCGCGATCAATTTGGCCTTGATCCCGCTTTTCTCATCCATGATCCAGAGCTCGTTGACATCGCTCTCATAGCCATCACGCGGCATGGAGGTCCAGGTGAAATACTTTCCATCCGGCGACCATGCGGGGTTCTTGTCGTAGCCCATCATGCCTTCTGTGAGGTTGACGGTGGTCCGGTCTTCCAGATTATAGCTGTAGATGTCCGAGTTTGTGCTTACTGCATACTCCTTGCCCGTCTTCTTTTTGCAGACGTAAGCGATGCGCCGTCCATCTGGGCTCAGGGCAAATTCTTCTGAACCGCCAAAGGGCATCATGGGGCTGTCGAAGACTTCCCCTTCCATGATGTCCGTAAAGTCCATGACTTCCGTCTTTCCATTGACCCAGGGGATCAT
>CATILC010000264.1 GCA_949516455.1 Flavobacteriia bacterium
ATCTTGAGCCGAGCCGAAACCACTGCAGTGGCCTGTTGCCGCTTGAGCATGGATCCGGCGATCTCCTCTGCGTAGGCGAGGTATCCGATACGGGCTTCCATTACATCAATACCCGCAATGGACAGGCGTTCATCGAGTTCGCGCTCAAGTACATGGTTCACTTCCTCCACCCCAGACCGAAGGGTGATCTGCTCTTGATCGTCATCAAAATCGTCATAGGGATAGTGGCCAGCCATTTTACGAACGGCGGCATCGGTCTGAACGCGAACGAAATGCTCGTAATCATCCACCTCAAAGGCGGCTTTGAAGGTGTCTTTCACACGCCAGACCAAGATCACACTGATCATGATCGGGTTGCCGAGTTTATCGTTCACTTTCACCCGCTCGCTGTCGAAATTGCGGGCTTTCAGACTGACCTTCTTTTTCCTCAGGAAGGGATTGAGCCAGAAGAATCCATTCTTTCTCAGTGTGCCTGTGTAGGTTCCAAAGAGGGTGAGTACGCGGCTCATGTTGGGATCGATGATCGAAAACCCGGGAAGATGGCCCAGCCAAAGGACTCCAGCCGCGATCGTCCAAAGACTGCCTTGGGTCAGCAGGAAGATGGTGAGTCCGATCAGCGAAAAGTTCAACAAAAGATGTAGGTATCCGTTGCCTCCGTTTACTTCTTTTTCCAGTGATTGCTCCATTATACTTTCAAATTGTGTCCTTTCAGCCTATGAATTTAGTCTAGAAAAGGCGGTGTGCACAATGAGAAAAAACTGCTGCGAACATTTGCAGATCATTGCTTGTTCATGGACTCGAAACTTAAACAAACACAGAAATGAAAAGAGTATTGATTCTCTTCGCTGCATCCACTTTCATGGTGGCTTGTGGCGGAGGTTCCCAGCAAGAGGCTGTTGAAACCACTGAAGAGCAGGATCTTCCTGTTGTCGAGGCTTCTGTTATTTATGAGGTAGAGGAAGGAAGCACGATGAACTGGCGCGGGTTCAAAACGCATGTTCCATGGGATCACACTGGCATGATAAAGATCGCTGGGGGTGAGATCAATATGGAAGGTGAGAATATGGTCGCCGGTAGTTTTCACGTAGACATGAACAGCATTGCGCTTACAGGTTCGCTCAAAGACAACGAGGAGAAATCCAAGAGGCTCATCGGTCACTTGAGGAGCGACGACTTCTTTGCTGTAGATTCCTTCCCCACTACCACATTCGATATCACACGTGTCGTGGCGATGGAAGGTGATTCGGTGAAGGCGACGCACATGATCAGCGGAAACCTGACCATACGGGGCATCACAAAGAACATTTCTTTTCCTGCTATGGTCATGATGCACGACCAAAAACTGCACATCAAAGCAGAGACCTTTACCATCGATCGGACCGAGTGGAATGTGATGTACGACAGCGAGAGCTGGATCGGAGAGATCACAGAGGCCACCAAAGAAAAGCTCATCGATCACAATATAGAGCTCGACTTCGATCTGATGGCGCAGTTGCAGTCCTGAAGGCTGTTAATTTCAGTCCAAAAAAAGGCCGCTTGTGCGGCCTTTTTCATGCGATGATCTTCGAGTTCATGCGAACTGACGGCTCACTTTGGCGGCCTTGGGTCCTTCGCTGTAGTCATAGAATCCTTCGCCAGATTTCACGCCCATCTTGCCAGCGGCCACCATATTGACCAGCAGTGCTGAGGGGGCATATTTTGGATTTCCAAAGCCGTCGTGCAGGACGCGGAGAATGCTCAGGCACACGTCCAAACCAATAAAGTCGGCCAGCTGCAACGGACCCATGGGGTGAGCCATGCCCAGCTTCATGATGGTGTCGATCTCTTCCACTCCACCTACGCCTTCGTGCAAACTGCATATCGCTTCATTGATCATCGGCATCAGAATGCGGTTGGCTACAAATCCGGGGTAGTCGTTGCAGGCCACGGGGATCTTGCCCAGCGATGTACTCAGATCCACAACGGCCTTGGTCACTTCCTCTTCCGTGGAGTAGCCATTGATGATCTCCACCAGCTTCATGATGGGCACAGGATTCATGAAATGCATACCGATCACCCTGCCGGGCCTCTTGGTTGCTGCTGCGATCCGGGTGATGCTGATGCTCGAGGTGTTGGTGGCCAGAATGCAGGCCGTAGGCGCATGGGCATCGATCTCCTGGAAGATCTTGAGCTTCAGATCCACATTCTCCGTGGCTGCTTCCACAACCAGATCGGCCACGGCCACGCCTTTGGGAAGATCTGTGCATGAATGAATGCGCCTCATGGTGGCATCCACTGTGGCCTGATCGATCTTTTCCTTGGCGAGCATTCGGTCCAGGTTCTTCTTGATGGTCGACATTCCGCGGTCGATCGCCTCCTGAGAGATGTCGATCAATTGCACCTCGAATCCATTTTGGGCAAAGACGTGAGCAATTCCATTTCCCATGGTTCCCGCTCCGATCACACTGATGTTCTTCATTTTATTTGGGGTTATTTTCCTCTTCCCTGCAATACGATCAGGACGGTATAGATCAAGACCTTGAGATCGTTCAGGAAATTCATGTTCTCAATATAGATGATATCGTACTTCACACGCTGCACCATCTCTTCTACATTTTCAGCGTATCCGAATTTGACCATTCCCCAGGAAGTGATGCCCGGTCGTACTTTTTGCAGATGGACGAAATGGGGGGCGGATTCCTTGATGCGCTCAATATAGTAGGCGCGTTCCGGCCTTGGGCCGACGACGGACATATCGCCCGCCAGGACATTGAAGATCTGTGGCAGTTCGTCTAAACGGTATTTGCGCATCAGCCGGCCCCAACCAGTGATGCGGCTGTCGTTCTCTGAGGAAAGCTGAGGTCCATTCGCCTCCGCATTGGCGATCATGCTGCGAAATTTGATGATGCGGAACAAGCGGCCGTTCAGCCCAATGCGCTCCTGAAGATAAAAAATGGGACCCGGTGAACTGATCCGAACCATCAGCGCGCAGAGCAGCATGAGCGGACTGAGCACGACCATGGCCAAAAGCGCAAAGAGCAGATCGAAGATCCTCTTGGCCAGCCGCTGTCCGACCGACATGAGTTCTTGCTCGATCTCCACCAGTGGTGCGCCGTAGGATTGCAGCCGGACCTGACCGGACAGAATGTCGTAGGTGTCCGGGATCACGTGGATCCGCAACTGCTCATGGGCCCGAAGTTCGTTGAGGATTCGTTCGAGTTTATCGTGTTCTTTGGTCTCAACGGCAATGATCACCTCCTCGATGCCGTGTTTGGGAATCAAGGTATTCAGTTCGGGGTATTCGCCCAAATGCTCGAGATCCTGCTCCATCAGAAAGCGCACATTGTTGTTGACGCTTACAAATCCGACGAACTGAAATCCGGGCGATTTCTTTTGGGTGCGCAGCTCCTGATAGAGTTCGACCGCCTTCTCATTCGATCCAACGATCAGGGTCGGAAAACCGATGATCCGGTTCTTGATCCTGTAGGCGGCAAAGCTGGTGATCAGGGTTCTGCCCAGTGCTGTCCCAATGAAGTGCAAGCCGAAGTAGACCAGAAAGGATTGGTAGTAGTCGCGGTAGTCCTGCACAAAGTCATCGAGGATCAGGGCGAAGAAAATGATGATCGACCCACTGAGTGCCCCGGTGAAGGTACTTGTCAGGTCCTTGATGCGGGATCGTCGGTAGGGGTCTTTGTAAAACTCAGTGATGTAGTAGAGCAGACTCCAAAAGCAAACTACCCAGACACTTCCTGTCAAATAGCGCGGATCGCGGGATACTTCCAACAGACTGCTGGCCTGTCCTGACTCAATGTAGAGTTTGCGGAAGACGAACAGACCCGTATAGGCCCACCACGCAAAAAGCGCGTCTGAAAGTACATACTTGGCCCGTTGCCTGCCTGTGCTCTTTGTTTTCAGTACAGCAGCTTGATGTTGTCCAGAAACAAAGTTTTCTCTCCTTGTCCTTCGTAGTTGATCGCTCCGATGAAGACCTTATGTCCCAATACATTCGGATAGCCGTTCACTTCTGAGTAGAGGTTGATGTAGATCTTGTTCCATTCGTCACTCGGATTGATGGTGGCCGTGACGGCCTGGATCGTCCCCTGGCTCGCACTGTTGACATACATTCCTGCAACAAAGGCCACATCGCTCTTGTAGTTGATCTCCAAAAAGACCGGCGCTCCTTTGGGAAGATTGCTGAACTCCTTCTCTGTACGCACCTCGAAGATGGTATTTCGGTCGCCGAGATAGGCCACTCCACTGTAGTCATTCGGCTCGTCGTTCCAGTGGAAGAGGTGGCTGCTGTCGTTGGTCCGGTAGAGCAGAGTGTCGGCATTCGGACTTTTTTCCATGGACAATCCCACGCCGTCAAAATCTTCCAGCACTTCCACCTCACTGAAGGCTCTGTAGGAGACCGAGGGTGGTCCGCCCTGCGGATCCTGGATCGAATGGGTGTCCAATGGTGTCAGATCGAGCTGGGTCTCGAACACTTCATAAAAGGGATAGGCGAGTCGGGTGGCGCTGGTTCCATTCTCGTTGATGCCTGCCTGGATGCGGATATCTGTGCTTCCCGATGCCAATACGGGGAAGATGGCGGGCAGCTCAAATACGCCTGCGTAGGCGCCGTCCACCTGAACCCAAACCGTGGTGATCTTGTGGGCTGCACTGCCCTCGGTATTCAGATCGGTCTGAAGATCCACCTGGTCGATCTTCACATAGGCGGGCAGCTGTGCACGATGGCTTTCCTTATTGCAAGAGGAAGCGAGACATAGCCCAAAAAGAAGGAGGGACGGTCCGAGTGATCTCATCCAATGGGGGCGGTCGGTTGTTGGCTCATCTTTTCAAGGATGGCGGTGGCCACACGAAGGGCCTCGTATCCATCCCGAAGCGTAACGACAGGATCTTGCTTTTTATTGATGGCTTCTGCCAAAGATTTCAACTCCTCTTGTATTGCATTGGATTCCAGTACCTCAGGCTGCTCAAACAAGATCTGTTTCTTTCTGCCATCGCCCAGATCCAGCGAAAGGGCATAGGGATCTTCGCCCGAATGTTCCTGCATGCGTACCCGTTCAGACTGCTTCTCAAGAAAGTCTACGGTGATGTAGGCATCGCGTTGAAAAAAGCGTGCTTTCCGCATATTCTTCATGCTGATCCGGCTCGCCGTCAGATTGGCCACACAGCCATTTTCAAATTCGATTCGGGCATTGGCGATATCCGGTGTGTCGCTCACCACGGCCACTCCGCTCGCATGGATATTTGAAACCTTCGATTTCACGCTGTGGAGGACCACATCAATGTCGTGGATCATCAGGTCGAGGACCACGGGCACATCCGTTCCTCTCGGGTTGAATTGAGCCAGGCGATGGGCTTCTATGAACAGGGGTCGATCCAGGTCCGATTCGATCGCCCGAAAAGCGGGGTTGAACCGTTCCACATGTCCCACTTGCACTCGGCTTTGGCCCGCGCGCTCCTGCTCCAAAAGTCGTTCCGCCTCTTCCAGCGTGTGGGTCACTGGCTTTTCAATGAACAGGTGTTTGCCTTTTTGCAAAACCGTCTGCGCACATTCGAAATGGGAGAGTGTGGGCGTGACAATGTCCACCACATCCGATGCGTCTACAAGATCATCGAGTTTCTCCCAGGCTTTTATCCCCTTTTCCTGGCTCACCGTTTCGGCAAGTTTGGGGTCTGGATCGTAAAAACCGACGAGTTCGTAGGATGCAGGCAATTGCTGCAGGCAATTCAAATGGATCTTTCCCAGATGGCCGGCTCCTAAAACACCAATGCGCAACATATGGAAATGGGGTAATTATTTGTGCGAAAGTAAGGCAGTTGGAAGGAACAAAACACTTGCGGTCGAGGTGTGAGGCGCCGTACTTTTAGGATCACGTGAACGACTCCTTTCGACATCAGGGAATGCGCCGCCAACTCATCGAGGAATTGCGGTCCAAAGGCATATCCGATGAGCGTGTTCTGGCTGCAATGAATCGGGTGCCCCGCCACCTGTTTCTGGATTCTTCCTTCGAGTCATTTTCCTACCAAGACAAGGCTTTTCCCATAGGTTCGGGCCAGACCATATCCCAGCCGTATACCGTCGCATTCCAAACCGAGCAACTCGCCCTTGAGAAGGAAATGAAGATCCTGGAAGTGGGAACGGGGAGTGGATATCAGGCCGCAGTCCTATTGGAGATGGGCTGCTCGGTCTATTCGGTCGAGCGGCAGATCGATCTGTTCAAAACGACCAAAAAGCTGCTCGAACGGCTTCAATACCGTCCGGTGATCAGTTATGGAGATGGCTACAAAGGGATGGCGGCTTACGCGCCTTTCGATCGCATCATCGTTACGGCTGCCGCGAAAGAAGTGCCGCAGGGACTGCTCAGTCAGCTCAAGGTTGGCGGACACATGCTGATCCCAGTCGGACCCGAAGGCGAGGAGCAGCGAATGCTTCAATTGTCAAGAACGAAGCAATCGACCATTGTCCAAAAGGATCTGGGGGCCTTTCGCTTCGTCCCTATGCTGCAGGACAAGCAGCACTAAAAACAGTGCGTTCGGGTTCTTCAGCCGATGGGTCCGCCCGCCAGTATTTCCTGGCTGCAACCTGAGGCAAATTCCTCAAAATTGGCATGGAAGCGCTTGGCAAGATCCTTTGCTACCTCATCGTATTGGTCTTTGTCTGCCCAGGTTTGGCGCGCATCCAGAATCTCGTCAGGCACCTCGGGGCAAGAGGTGGGAAAGTGCAGACCGAAAACCGGATGCTGCCTGTAGGAAGCGCCTTTGAGCGATCCGTTCAGAGCTGCCGTGATCATGGCGCGGGTGTACTTCAATTTGATCCGCTCTCCGACCCCGTAGGATCCACCAGACCAGCCTGTGTTCACCAACCAAACATTGACACCTGTTTCCCGCATTTTGGCTCCGAGCATTTCGGCATAGACGGACGGGTGGAGTGGAATGAAAGCTTTTCCGAAGCATGCGGAAAATGAGGGCTGGGGTTCGGTGACGCCCATCTCGGTACCGGCCACTTTTGCCGTGTATCCAGAAATGAATTGATACATCGCCTGACCCGGGGTCAACTTACTGATGGGAGGCAATACGCCGAAGGCATCTGCCGTCAAGAAGAATACATTCTTAGGGTTGTGGCCCAGCGAGGGTTTTGCGATGTTGGTAATGTGGTCGATCGGGTAGCTTACACGTGTATTTTCTGTGATCGATCCATCTGTGTAATCCACAGTCTTGCTGCCTTCTTTATAGACGATGTTTTCAAGGATCGCTCCCTTGCGTATGGCGCCATAGATGTCAGGCTCTTTTTCTTTACTCAGGTCGATGGCCTTGGC
>CATILC010000265.1 GCA_949516455.1 Flavobacteriia bacterium
TCCAAACCTTCCTTGCTGCGCTCCATGCCGCACTCGTTCCACATGATCTTGCCCAGGCGTTTGTGAAAGAAATCCACGGTCTGTGCCCCTTCGTTCGCCATCAACTGGTCAATACGTGACCTGATCTCCTGCTCCGCCTTCTCGAACTCGGGCAGATCGGTGGAGATGGCGCCGGTACGGATGTCGTTGGCCAGGTAATCGCCCACTGTGTAGGGCGCCACAAAGTATCCGTCTGCCAGACCCTGCATCAGTGCAGAGGCACCGAGTCGGTTGGCTCCGTGGTCTGAGAAATTCGCCTCTCCCAAAGCATAGCAGCCTGGGATGGAGGTCATCAGGTTGTAGTCCACCCACAGCCCGCCCATGGTATAGTGCACCGCAGGGTAGATCTTCATCGGCGTCTGATATGGGTTGTCGTCGGTGATCTTCTCGTACATCTGGAAGAGGTTGCCGTATTTGGCGGCGACGATCTCACGGCCCAGTTTGAGGATCTGCTCCTCGCTCGGGTCGTTGATCCCCTGCACATTGGCCTCTGTCCGGCCGTATCTGCGGATGGCATCGGAAAAGTCGAGAAAGACCGCTTCGCCCGTACTGTTCACGCCCAGTCCGGCGTCGCAGCGCTCCTTGGCTGCCCGGGAGGCCACATCGCGTGGAACCAGATTTCCGAAGGCAGGATAACGGCGTTCCAGATAATAATCTCTACGGTCTTCGGGGATGTCCACAGGCTTCAGGCTGCCCTGGCGAACGGCCTCTGCATCTTCTTTGTGGGCAGGGACCCAGATCCGTCCGTCATTTCTCAACGACTCCGACATCAGGGTGAGCTTGGACTGCAATTCCCCATTGACAGGGATGCAAGTCGGGTGGATCTGTGTGAAGCAGGGATTGGCCATGGCAGCGCCCTTCTTGTGGGCCTTCCATGCTGCGGACACATTGGATCCCATGGCGTTGGTGGACAGGAAAAAGACATTCCCGTAACCACCGGTGCACAGAAGCACGGCGTGGGCACTGTGGCGTTCCAATTCGCCTGTGATCAGGTTGCGGGCGATGATCCCTCTCGCCTTTCCGTCGACCACCACAAGGTCCATCATCTCGTGTCGCGCATACATCTTCACCTTGCCTTTGGCGACCTGGCGCTCCAACGCGGAATACGCGCCGAGCAGCAGCTGCTGACCGGTCTGTCCCTTTGCATAAAAAGTTCGGCTCACCTGAACGCCACCAAAAGAACGGTTGTCGAGCAGACCTCCATAATCGCGGGCGAAGGGGACACCTTGGGCCACACACTGGTCGATGATGCTGGTTGAGACCTCCGCCAAACGATACACATTGGCCTCCCTTGAGCGATAATCTCCGCCTTTGACCGTATCGTAGAACAGTCGGTGGGTGGAGTCTCCGTCGTTCTGGTAATTCTTTGCGGCATTGATGCCGCCCTGAGCGGCGATCGAATGCGCCCTTCTGGGTGAGTCCTGAAAGCAGAAGGCCTTCACATTATAGCCCATTTCACCGAGCGAGGCAGCGGCCGATGCGCCAGCCAGGCCCGTACCCACGACGATCACGTCGATGTGTCTTTTGTTGGCTGGATTCACAAGGCGGATGTCCGCTTTGTGTTGCGTCCACTTCTTGTCGATCGGTCCTTCTGGGATCTTGGCGTCTAGTTTCATAATTCTTTACTGAATTAGGTAAGCATCAAGTACACGGGAATGATGGCAAAGGCCAGTGGTACGAGGATGCTGAATCCTGCGCCCACTTTTTTGATCAGTGGCGTGTATTGTGGGTGATTGATCCCGAGGGTTTGAAAGGCACTTTGAAAACCGTGGTAGAGATGAAAAGCCATAGCAGCCATGGCGAAGACATAGAAGACCGTGCCCACAACGCCTGTGACGGGTGCTCTGAAAAAGGAGACGACGACCGAATAAAGGTCCTTGTAGCCAGTGGCTTCATCCACCTCCAGCTCCCAATGCATCACATACCAAAAGTTGTACATGTGCGTGGCAATGAAGACCAAGAGGATGGTTCCCAACAGGCCCATATTTCGGGACGCCCAGATCGAGTTGGCCGAGGCCTTGTTGTATGCATACTTGACGGGCCGCGCCTTCCGGTTCTGTATCTCCAGCATGATGCCCCAGACCGCATGGAAAAGGATGCTGAAATAGAGCAGATAGGAAACGATCTTGATCACCGGGAAAGTGGTCATGAAGTGCGCATACTCATTAAAGGTCTTCTGCGCTTCTTCTGCCGGACCGAGAAGGGTCAGATTGCCCAGCAGATGAACGATCAAGAAACTGCAGAGAAAAAGACCCGTTAACGACATCCACACCTTTCTGATGATGGAAGCCTTGAATACTCCTGTATTTACAGCCATGATGCGTGTGTGATTTTGCTGAGCAAAAGAGGAATCTATCTTTGGGACAAAGTTAACGCCGAGAAGGCATTCCAACCACATCTCAAACTATTTAGAAGTATTCTTAAATGCGCTACGAACCTGCCCCATCGGACTTGTATAAAACCAACAGAAAACGCTTCTGCGAATCAATGGAATCGGGCGCCCTGGCCCTGTTCACCTCCAACGACATCCTGCCGACAAATGCCGACGGCACCATGCCCTTCGTTCAGAACAGGGATCTGTTGTATTTGTCTGGGATCGATCAGGAGGAGACTTTGCTTCTTCTCTTCCCCGATGCCTTCGA
>CATILC010000266.1 GCA_949516455.1 Flavobacteriia bacterium
GTTCCCATATCGATGAAAGGCGCCGATTCGTTCAGCCGCTTGTATTTTTGACCACCTATTACAAGACCACAACATGCTCACCAAATTGATCGGCAAAGTACTCGGCACCAAAACGGACCGGGACCTGAAGGCACTGCAGCCATTTGTAGAACAGGTGAAGCAGGTCTACCCTGAAATCCAAGGACTCGACGACGAAGGACTTCGAAAAAAGACAGCTTCTTTCCGGGAGCGTTTGCGCACGGTCAACAAAGAGGACCAAGACCGCCTGGACGACATACGATCCCAACTCGAAACAGAAGAGTCCCTTGAAGTACGAGAAGATCTGTACGCGCAGATCGAATCGCTGGACAAGAGCATTTACGATCGAAGCGAGAAAGAACTGGAGCTCATTCGCCCTGAGGCCTTCGCCGTGGTCAAGGAAACGGCGAGAAGATGGGCCGAGAACGGGCAGCTGGAAGTGAATGCATCCGAGATCGATGCCGCTTTGGAGGGCAAAGACTTCCTCGAGATCAAGGGAGGAAAAGCGATTTGGAAAAGCAGCTGGAGTGCGGCAGGCAATCCCATCTCATGGGATATGGTCCACTACGACGTTCAGCTTATCGGCGGAACAGTCCTCCACCAGGGAAAGATCGCCGAGATGGCCACAGGTGAAGGAAAGACGCTCGTGGCGACGCTACCCGTATTCCTGAACGCCCTGTCGGGAAAAGGGGTGCATCTGGTCACCGTCAACGATTATCTGGCGCGAAGGGATTCAGAATGGATGGGGCCTTTGTTTCAATTCCACGGGCTCACAGTGGATTGCATCGACCGACATAAGCCCAACAGTGAGGAACGCAGAAAGGCCTATTTGGCAGACATCACCTACGGCACCAACAATGAGTTCGGGTTCGACTACCTAAGGGACAATATGGCGCGATCTCCAGCAGACCTCGTGCAGAGAAAACATCACTACGCCATCGTGGACGAGGTGGACTCTGTTCTGGTGGATGATGCCCGTACGCCGCTGATCATTTCCGGCCCAACACCACAGGGCGACAAACAACAATTCGATGCCCTTAAGGGCCATGTGATCAAGCTGTTCAATGCACAAAAAACACTGGTTCAAAATGAGCTGAACGAGGCCAAGAAACTCATAGAAGCCGGAGATGACAAAGAGGGCGGCTTCAAGTTGCTTCGGGCACACAGGGGATTGCCCAAGAACAAGGCGCTCATAAAATTCCTGTCGAGCGAGGGGATGAAGACCCTGCTGCAGAAGACAGAAAACCTCTACATGCAGGACCAGTCGAAAGAGATGCACAAGGTCGATGCCGAACTGCACTTTGTCATCGATGAAAAGCACAATGCGGTCGAGCTCACAGAAAAGGGCATCCGACTGCTCTCAGGGGATACCGAAGAAGATTTTTTCATTCTCCCCGACCTGTCCACTGAAATGGCAGGCATTGAGGAAATCGGACTGGACACACAAAAGACGGCCAAGAAAAAAGAGGAACTCCTCCGCGATTTTGAGCTCAAGAGCGAGCGCATCCACACCATGAATCAGCTTCTCAAGGCCTATACGGTCTTCGAGAAAGATGTTGAATATGTGGTGATGGACAACAAGGTCAAGATCGTCGATGAGCAGACGGGGCGGATCATGGAAGGTCGGCGCTACTCCGACGGGCTTCACCAAGCCATCGAGGCCAAAGAAAATGTCAAGATCGAAGCTGCCACGCAAACCTATGCCACCGTTACGCTTCAGAACTATTTCCGCATGTACAATAAGCTGTCGGGCATGACAGGTACGGCGGAAACCGAAGCAGGAGAATTCTGGGACATCTACAAGCTGGATGTGGTGGTGATCCCAACAAATCGTCCCATTGTCCGGGACGACCGTGAAGACTTGGTCTACAAGACCAAAAGGGAGAAGTTCAATGCGGTGATCGACGAGATCGTACGCCTCACCGAGGAGGGACGGCCCGTGCTGGTGGGAACGACCAATGTCGAGATATCGGAACTGCTCAGCCGTTCGCTGAAGCTTCGGAAGATCCACCACAATGTGCTCAACGCCAAGCTGCATCAAAAAGAAGCAGAGATCGTGGCCGAAGCTGGACGACCCGGGACGGTGACGATCGCCACCAATATGGCCGGTCGGGGAACCGATATCAAACTCAGTAAAGAGGCCAAGGACGCGGGCGGTTTGGCCATAATCGGCACGGAAAGACACGACTCGCGAAGAGTGGACAGACAACTCCGTGGGCGTTCCGGACGCCAGGGCGACCCAGGCAGCTCCCAGTTCTTCGTCTCACTGGAAGACAATTTGATGCGCCTCTTTGGATCCGAACGCATCGCTGGTCTGATGGACCGAATGGGATTGGAGGAAGGAGAAGTCATTCAGCACAGCATGGTGTCCAAAAGCATTGAACGGGCCCAGAAAAAAGTAGAGGAAAACAACTTCGGGATCCGAAAAAGGCTGTTGGAATACGACGATGTGATGAACAGTCAGCGCGAGGTGATCTACAAACGCCGGCACAATGCGCTTTTTGGCGACAAATTGTCCTCGGACATCGCCAATATGGTGTTCGACACTGCCGAGCAGATATCTGGCGAATTAATGGAGAGCAAGGACTTCGAAGCCTTCAAGTTTTCCCTGTTCAGGGTCTTTGCCATGGAGTTGGAGATCACAAGGGAAGATGCACTACAGCTTTCTGCACAGGATCTGACAGATCGGATATTCAATGAGGCCATGGCGCATTACCAGCGTCGGATGGACCGCATCGCCATGGAAGCCTTTCCGGTGGTCAAAAATGTCTACGAGACCCAAAAGGGTCAGTACGAGAATATTCTGGTGCCCTTTACCGACGGGGTCAAGGCGCTGCAGGTGGCCAGTGCACTCGAGAAGGCCTATGAGAGCAGCGGAAAGAGCGTGGTTCGCGACTTTGAAAAAGGCATCACCCTGACCCTGATCGACGAAGAATGGAAAAATCATTTGCGCAGACTGGACGATCTGAAGCAGTACGTACAGGGCGCTGTTCATGAGCAGAAAGACCCCCTTTTGATCTACAAATTCGAGTCTTTTGAACTGTTCAAGAATATGATGGCCCATTTGAGCCAGGAAGTTCTGTCCTTCCTGTTCAAAGGGAGTATCCCCATGAATGGGCAGCAAAATGTTCGACAAGCCCCTGCCACATCCAAAAAACAGGAGCAATTGTCTACATCCGGACCTGGATCTGCTGAAAGCAGCCCGGGCAGACGCCCTTCACGGCCCAAGACAGTGGTCAAAGAGAAAAAATTGGGGCGGAACGATCTGGTGGTGATCAGGAATGTGACCACAGGAGAGCAGAAGAAACTCAAATTCAAGGTGGCAGAACCCCTGATCGCTGGCAGCCAATGGGTACTCGAACAAGACTGACCACCCTGCTGATCTGCTGTGCCTGGATGAACGGTTGCACGTCTGTTCTGTCTGAGGAGCAATGCATGCAAAGCAATGCAGATGAGATTCTCCTAAAAGGCGAGGTCAACACGCCCCTTTATCAAAATGTCCTCTTAGCGCATCTTGAGGCTTTTGGGGAAAGTGCGCGTTTCTATTTCCTCCGCAGGACACCGAAAGATCATCTCTTGCTGCGCGTCGAGGGCGATTCTTTTTGCGGCTTCCTGGATCTTGCCATCAAGGACGAAGACGAGCAGAGTCAAAAGCTTCAAAATGCTTCGGGCTACTCAGGGGCGGAGATCGAAGAGCTCGAGTACGATCAGATCGCCGACCAGGCCTTTTGGGTAAGTGCCGGCCGCATTATTGATTGATGGATAAAGAGCAAATTGTATTTTCGATCATTCAGAATCAAAGAACCTCGTCTTTCAACAATAACTGAAAAACCTCCCTGCTATGCCTTCATTCACACTCCGTTTTGCCTTTCTATTCTGTGCACTCTTGGCATGGCAGGGGGCCATTGACGCACAGAATTTTCAAAATGGATCGATCTCATTCGATGGTCAGAACCGCAGTTATCTCGTCTATACGCCCATTGGCTACGGCCCCACATCGCCTCCCCTTCCACTGCTCTTCAATTTTCACGGCGGAAACGGTGACATCGCCTCTCAAGTTGCCATCTCAGATCTGCGTTCGATCGCAGATACAGCTGGATTCATCGCAGTTTACCCGCAAGCGCTGCCCGACCCCAACGACGGGGGTTCGACAAACTGGCTGCACAAGGATCCAACCCAAGTGGACGATGTGCTCTTCATCGATGCACTCATTGATTCACTCAGTGATCAATTTCGCATTGACACCAGCAGGATCTACGCATGCGGTTACTCCCTCGGTGGTGAATTCACCTATGAATTGGGATGCAGATTAAATGAACGGATGGCAGCCATTGCAGTGGTCGCGCGCACCATGCAAACCTATCAGTACAACAATTGCATGCCCAATCATCCCACAGGTGTATTGACCATTTTGGGCACAGCCGACGCCGTGTCCGATTACAACGGGATGAGTTTTGGGGGGATTCAGTATTACGTTTCTGCCGACGATGTACATCAATATTGGGCGCTGCACAACAACAGTCCCAATCAACAGATCACCGCAGTTCCAAACACCGATCCCTCCGATGGAAGTACGGTGGAACTCCAAACATGGTCCGATGCAAGCAATTGCCAGTACGTGAAACATTTCAAAGTGAACGGAGGAGGACACGACTGGCCTGGCAGTTTTGGAAATATGGACATCCGTTCCGACGAAGAGATCTGGCGTTTTGTCTCTCAATTCGATTTGAACGGATCGATGGGGTGCAACAGCACAAGCGCAGGAGAGCGCCAAATGGAAGGGATAAAGGTCTATCCCAATCCTTTCAGGGAGTTCATCATCATTGATGCACCTGAGGGAACCACCCAGAACTATCGGCTTCTTGATGCCCAAGGGCAGCTTGTAAAAATTGGAACGACCGAACCGGGGTCCTCCGAAATCGAACTGAATGAGCTCCCCTTGGGACTTTATTTCCTTCAGACTGGGAGCACATTTCACAAGCTACTGAAAACTAATTGAGTAGGTTTATGTTGAACCTTCATAATTCATTTTATGAAGGCGTCGATCAAACTGAATGGATTTTACAGGCAATTGCTTTCCGCCAAAGCCAAGGCGCGCGGGGAGCGGTTCATTCTTACGATCGCGATTGTCAGTTATCTGGCGCACCTCCTCCTTATTCTGCTTTCAGGCAGCCAGTGGCTGTCTCTGGATTCCTCTTTGCTGAGCAGCCCGATCGCGGCCATTTACACCCCCTTCTCATTTATTTTGATCTACGAAGTTTACCTGCTGATATTTTTTCTGCCTCAGTCGATTTCCTCCTACATCGGAAAACAATATGAGATCATTACGCTGATCGTCATTCGGCGCATATTCAAAGACATCGGAAACCTTGAACTCACTTCGGATTGGTTTCAATCGCGCAGCGACTTGCAGTTCACCTACGACGCCCTTACGACCCTCATACTCTTTCTCCTTCTATACTTCTTCTATCGTTCAGCACGCAGAACCCATGGGGATGAGAAATCTGTTGAAAGAAACGATCTTCAAGACAGCAAGATCCAGATGTTCATCCTGCTCAAAAAAGCCATTGCCCTGCTGCTGGTTCCGCTTCTCCTTTTCCTTGCCTTCTATGCATTCGGCGATTGGGCCCTGTCGTTCTGGACAGACTATGAGGACGGGATCGTGGCATTCAAAGACATCAACAACGTCTTCTTTGATGAATTCTTCACCGTCCTGATCATTGTGGATGTCCTGCTGCTGCTGGCGTCATTTTTCTACTCAGATCGCTTCCACGAGATCATCCGAAACTCCGGCTTTGTGATCTCCACCATCCTGCTCAAGATCTCCTTCTCCACCGATGGCGTAGTGAGCAATGCGCTCATTATCGGAGCGGTTCTTTTTGGTCTCCTCATCCTGCTCATCTA
>CATILC010000267.1 GCA_949516455.1 Flavobacteriia bacterium
ACAAGACGCATGACCAGGATCTCCTCGTCATAAGGACGTCCTTCTCTCTTCAAGAATCCTCCGGGGAAACGCCCAGTGGCTGCAAATTTTTCTCGGTATTCGACCGTCAGTGGGAGGAAATCCACGCCTTCGCGTGCGTCGTGATTGGAAACGACAGTGGCCAGAAGCATGGTGTCGCCGCAGCGAACGACCACAGAGCCCTGGGCCTGGCGGGCCAACTTGCCCGTCTCAATGGTGATGGTCCTGCCGTCGTCTAGCAGGATCTCTTGGCTAATAGGTGTAGGTGTCATGGGTTTGATTGACGCGATTATCAATGGAACAGGGTGCACGCAAAAAAGGCAATGACCTGCATTGCCTTCTTTGAACAAGCGTGTTCTTCTATTTTCTCAGTTTGAGCTTCTCGATGATCGCCCGGTAGCGTTCAATATCCTTCTCTTTGAGATAGGCGAGCAGCTTTTTGCGTTTTCCGACAAGGTCGACAAGTGCTTTTTCAGTGCCCGTGTCTTTCTTGTTTTCGCGCAGGTGTTGGGTCAAGTGATTGATCCGGTAGGTGAAAAGGGCGATTTGTCCTTCTGGCGAACCGGTATCGGAATCAGAAGTCCCGTGTTCTTTGAAGATTTCGCGTTTCTTTTCCGCAGTCAGGTACATACGGATGCTTTATTGATTACTATTCTGTTCAGTTTCAAGGGCTGCAAAGATACTCAATTAATCCCCTCCTCACATAATTATTTGGAAGGGGAAACGCAGCGCAGATAGAAATCAATGTTCTCTTTCAGTTTGCTTCGTTCACTGATCAGATCGAGGAATCCGTGTTCGAGCAAAAATTCTGAGGTCTGAAAACCGTCGGGCAGGTCTTTTCCAATGGTCTCCTTCACCACGCGAGGACCTGCAAAGGCGATCAGTGCATTGGGTTCTGCGATGTGCACATCTCCGAGCATCGCAAAACTCGCGGTGACTCCTCCAGTCGTGGGGTCGGTCAATACGGAGATGTAGGGCAGACCAGCTTCGGAAAGGAGCCCGAGTTGGGCAGAGGTCTTGGCCATTTGCATCAGGGAGAAGGCCGCTTCCATCATCCGGGCACCGCCCGACTTGGAGATCATGATGAAAGGCTTCTTGTGCTTTATCGCGTGCTGAATGCCGCGAGCGATCTTCTCACCGACCACTGAACCCATGGAGCCACCGATGAAATTGAAATTCATGGCAGCTATGGTCACCGGCCGTTCACAGAGGGTGCCGTGTGCTGTGGAAACAGCGTCGTTCAGTCCTGTCTTTTTGACGCTGTTTTCGTACCGCTCCGAGTAGGCTTTGGTGTCCTGGAACTTCAGCGGATCGCCGCTTTTCATGTTCCTGTCCAACTCGGTGTACTTGCCTTCGTCGAAGAGAATACTGAAATACTCCTGCGCATTGATGCGGTCGTGATGTCCGCAGTTAGGGCATATCCAGAGGTTCTGCGCATGCTCATCCAAACTGACGATCACCTTGCATTTCGGGCATTTGTGCCACAGACCTTCAGGGACTTCTTTCTTGTCCTTGGTATCTGTGGTGATGCCTTCTTTTTTCCGCTTGAACCAATCCATAGGAAGATTTTCAGAAATGGAAAACGAGTTCGCTGGGCTCAGGCAATGGTAATGGACGCGTCGAGGTAGACATCCTGAATGGCCTGAAGAATATTCACGCCTTCATCCATTGGCTTTTGGAAGGCCTTGCGACCGGAGATCAGTCCGGTGCCGCCTGCTCTCTTATTGATCACAGCGGTTCGAACGGCATCTGCCAGATCCGACTCGCCAGAAGAGGCACCTCCGGAATTGATCAAACCTGCGCGCCCCATATAGTTATTGGCCACCTGATAACGCGTCAGATCGATGGGGTGCTCCGAGCTCAGTTCGGTATACATTTTCTCATTGAGCTTGCCATAGCTGCTGTTTCCGCTGTTCAGTGCTTTGAATCCGGCATTGCAGTCTGGCATTTTCTGCTTGATGATGTCGGCCTGAATGGTGGCACCCAGGTGGTTGGCTTGTCCGGTCAGGTCGGCAGATGTGTGGTAATCCTTTCCGTCGATCTTAAAGGCCGAGTTTCGGGTGTAGCACCACAAGATGGTGGCCATACCCAGTTCGCGCGCATATTCGAAGGCTTCAGCCACCTCGATGATCTGACGGCTGCTTTCCTCTGATCCAAAATAGATGGTCGCCCCCACGGCCTTAGCGCCCATGTTCCAGGCATCTTCGACGGTGCCGAACATGATCTGGTCGAAGGTATTCGGATAGGTGAGCAATTCGTTGTGGTTGATCTTGACAACAAATGGGATCTTGTGGGCGTATTTACGGGCCACACTTCCCAAAACGCCATACGTACTGGCTACGGCATTGCAACCGCCTTCGATGGCCAGTTCGACTATTTTTTCCGGATCGAAATAGATCGGGTTGGGAGCAAATGAAGCGCCTGCACTGTGTTCGATCCCCTGATCCACAGGAAGGATGGACATATAGCCCGTTCCTGAGAGTCTGCCGTTGTTGAACAGATCGTGCAAGCTGTTCAGCACAGGAGTGGGTCGGTTGCTGCCGATAAAGACCCGGTCGATGAAGTCTGGGCCGGGCAGATGAAGCATTTCCTTACTTACCGTCTTGCAGCTGTGACCGAGCAGATATTCAGCGTCCTGACCGAGTAAAGACTGTACATTTTGAGCGCCCATGGAAAATATTTTGATAGGTTCAGGCAACGAAGATAGTATGGGAGATTCAGAGGCTTGGAATATATCCAGCGGCAGTTGCGAACAAGCCCCTAACGGCAAATGATCCAGCGGCCCCTGAGTGCTGTCTGACCGTCATTGACTTCCAACAGATACATGCCAGAGGGGAGTGTGGACCGGAGGCCACCGGGCTTCCATTGCCCTTGCCGGAGCGTCCTCCCGCGCATGTCCATGAGCCGATATCGGGGCATCCGCACAAAGGGCTCGAGGGAAATGTCCAGTGTGCCGTCCCTCGAGGGGTTGGGGAAGAGGATCAATTCGCTTTGGAGATTTGTGGATGTGTGCGGATCATCGGAAAGTCCAGGCCGGATGTTCCGGGATCCCTGAAAAAATTCCAGTCCTCCAGATTCGTTCCCGATGATCACGTCGGGGATGGAATCTCCGTTCAGATCGGCCAGGGCGGGCACCAGCTGACGCCCACGCAATGAGGTGACGTATTCGGTCTGCACACCAGGGATCAGACGCAATTTGATGTTCGGTCTCCATCTGCTGTTTCCCAAATAGGGGAGTTGACAGCCCTGCGCGCTGGGCGTGTTGTTGTTCTGCACATCGCCAAAGGCATTGGAGGAAAATGTGGTCTGGCTCCCTTCCACGTGGATGTTCGGGTTGGGCGCATTCTTGCTGAAACACACCTCGATGAGCAGATTCTTTTCTCCGTCCCATTCAAAGGGCCTGTGCAGCTGAAGGGTGTTCCAGCCCTTGGTGACACCCAGGGGAACGAAAACATTATTGTAGACTTCCGACAGACCTGTTTGAAAGCCATCGAGGCTGTCCGCATCGGTGAGTTTCATCTGTATGTAGAGATCGTCGTACAGAATGGGGTTGTTGGTGGTGGTGATGCGCAGCTGAAGGCTTTGAATGTGCCCTCTTTTCAGACCCTGAGCGGCCAATTCCTGAGCCGAATACAAATACTGATTCCTTCCCACCCGTTTGTTCGTGCCGAAAGGGGTTTGATCCACATTTTGACTGATGAGTGAGTCCAATCCGATCTGTCCATCCAGGAGCGCCGGATTGTTCAACGCATTGTCCAGGCTGTCGAATTGGAACAAACCGCGATCGAAACTCCCGACGAAGAGCTGAGGACGGCCCTCGAATTCGGTGACCACGGGTGCGGAGTAGCCGCTGTTTCCGCTGAATTGATTGCTGGTCAACTGTATGCCACCAAACAGATCATTTTCAAGAACAAAATCCAGCGACGCCCCACTTCCGATGTTGCGGTAGTAACGTATCGATCCACTTTCCTCACCAATGAGCAGATCCAAGGCACTGTCGCCATCCAGATCGTAGAGGAAGGGCGTGGCACGGCGACCCACGTCGATGCTGTCGAGGTAGGCCTCGCCGATCTGAAATCCTGCCGAGCTGGTCTGTCGGAAGTAATGCAGATATCCGTCCTCTGTGCCCACCACAAGATCGATCAAGCCGTCACCATTGAGATCTCCGAAGCTCGGGTGAAGAAAACGGCCCAGACCAAGCTGGGAGAGTCCGGCCAGATCTTCTTCGACAAGTTCGAACGAAGGGGCACTGGCGCTTCCTGCGTTTGCGTAGTATTTGATTCCGCAATCGTAGTTGGCTGCCGAAAGGAAGTGCCCGCCTCCTCCGATGAACAGGTCGGTCAGACCATCCTGATCCAGATCGAAGAGGACCGGTGCGGCAGATTCGCCCACTTCGATCATCCCCGATTGAAGAAAGTCTTCTGATTGTTTTTGGAAGATCGGCTGACTTGCACTGCCCGTGTTCTTGTACATCCAGAGGCTTTGGCTGTTCTCCGCGGGCCCGATGTTCGGGCTGGTCAGCAGATCATTCAGTCCGTCGCCGTCCACGTCTTCGCTGAACACGGCTGGAAATACATAGAGGTCGATGGGCAGATCGTAGCTGGGGAAGGTGGTGTCCTGGCTGCTGACAAATGCCACATCAGAAGTTCCTGTATTCATGGCCGCGACGATGTTCGGAAACGAGATGTCTCCAATGAGCAGATCCTTGGCTGAATCGCCCTGAAGATCGACCGCACAGAGGGTGGAGCCTGCATGCAGCGTTTTATTGGGATCGCCCAGCAGATCCTTTTTCTGGGTGCCGTCGCAGGTGTCCAGATACAGGCTGTTGGTCAATGCATTTTCGAGAATCCCGCCCCAGCAGTTGGTGCGGAGGAAGAAATCCAGTCCGCAGGCCTGTTGGTTCTGATGCAGCTGGATGTTGCTGCCCAAAAGGGCGAAGGAAAGGATGTCCACAGCGCTGTCTCCATTCATATCTGCGATCACGGGAATATCCACGGAAAGGACACTGATGTTCGACCGCCCGCCAGCTCCGTAATCCGAATCGATGAATTGCTTGCTTCCCAGTGCCCAGGCAAAACGGAGCTGCCCGGCTGCGCTGATGTTTTCGTAGACACCCACCCCGGAATTGACTTTCACAAAAAGGTCCTTTTTTCCGTCACAATTGTAATCGACCAGGAGCATCCAGTGCGAAATATCAGGGAAGGAATCTGCGTAGTGCGGAGCGTAGCGATAGTCGGGCGCACCTGTGCTGTTTTGGTCGAGGAAGGTCAGCAAACGGTCCCCGCTTCGGTCGAAGAGCAGCAGGTCCTGCCGTCCGTCCTGATCGAGATCCATCCGGTTCACTTGAACGTAATTCAGTCCTCCTGCCCAGGGATTTTCCAGAAATCCTCCGTTCTCTTTCACGGGTACATCGGTCTTCTGATCCAGGCCGAGGTACACCTGAGCATGCAAAGGGAGAACAGCCGAGAGGACAATGACGAATAAAAAACGCATGATTCAAAGATAGACTTCATGAAGGCCGGGTAAGAGGGGAACGAGCGGGTGTTCTCTACGGACGAGTACACGGGGTTAAAATGCTGTTAAGCCGCTTGCGGCAGTATTGTGGCGCATATTTTCGCTTTAATGAGCAGAACGAGCGAAAGCCGTCGTCTTTTTGTCTTGCCCGTGATCGCTTCCTTGGCTTTGCTGGGCACCATAGGAATCCAGACCCATTGGCTGCGCGAATCGATCCGGGTAAAAAAGGAGCAGTTTGGCACGCAGGTCAGTGCTGCCCTCAATGACTTCGTTCGCCAGTTGGAAAAGCAGAGGGATGTCGATTTCATCTACGACAACTATACCCTCCTTTCCGATCCGGGTACCGATTTCACTCGTGCTGAGGATGAGCTCTACCGCACACCAGATTCCCAAATGGTACGTCCGATCGGCTCAGGCGCTTATCAAGCGAGCAGCAGCCGAGAAGATCTCAGTCGAAGCGGCGATGGATACGAGGTCGTTTCGAATTTCAGCCAGGAAGGTGAAGACTTCACCCGTCAGGGAAAGGTCGTGATCCGCAGATCGGTGACCGAGCAGGGCATTCGGGTGTCGCGCAAGATCTATCAACTCGACAGTCTGTTCATTCGGATGATGAAAGAAGAGTATGCGGACCAGCAGGCCCTGAGTGGATGGCTCAGCAGGGCGGAAGTGGATTCCATGCTCCATGAGTTCTTTGGACAGAACGGCATTCGCCTGGGTTTTGCTTTTGGCATGGAATCGGGCGGTTGGTTGCCCGATCTGAGCAGCGAGGACTTTGCTCCGGAAAAGAGTGAATTCTCTGCACGCTTGTTCCCGAATCATTTGGGAGAGCAGCAGGGAAAGGTTCATGTCTACTTTCCGGATCAGCGCGTGTTTTTGTTTCGCTCGGTCAGGGCTTCTTTGTTGCTCGGTGGGTTGTTCACGCTGGTCATGGTGGTGGCCTTTATACGCGTCGTGCAATTGGCGCTGGATCAAAAGAAGCTGTCGGAGATGAAGACCGACTTCATCAACAATATGACCCACGAATTCAAGACCCCGATCGCCACCATTTCACTCGCCTTGGATGCCATCAACAACAAGAAAGTCATCATGGACCCGGAGGGGGTGGCACGCTACAGTGAATTGATCCGACAGGAGAACAAGCGCATGAATGAGCAGGTGGAAAATGTATTGCGCCTGGCCATGCTCGACCGCAAAGAGTTGGAGATGAACTTCACCCTGATCGATGTTCATGAACTCCTGGAAAAGTCCGTAGAGCGTTTTCGCCTGAAATCAGATTCGAGGAATGCGGATATCGAAACGGATCTGTCTGCATCGAGCAGTGCGGTGCGGGCCGATCGTTCCCATTTGGAATCTGTGATACAGAACCTCCTGGACAACGCATTGAAGTATTCCGACGGGGAACCGAAAATTTTTATCCAAACCGCCAACCGGGAGGGTCAACTGCTCGTAAAAGTTCAAGACCATGGACTGGGAATGACCGCGGAAACCGCTCGCCACGTATTCGATCGATTCTACAGGGCGCCTACAGGCAATGTGCACGACATCAAAGGACATGGCCTTGGTCTGGCCTATGTCCGCGAGATACTGGAAATGCACGGTTCCGAAATAAAAGTCCAAAGCGCATTGGGCAAGGGAAGCACGTTTTATTTCAATCTATCTATTCATCATGCAGAAGGCTGAAGCATATCGGATGTTATTGGTCGAAGACGACCCCAATTTTGGAAATGTACTGAGCGATTACCTCCGCCTCCACGGACACGAAGTAGAACTGGCCCAGAACGGTCGGGAAGGGCTGGAAGTTTGGACATCCGGCTCCTTCGATCTCGCGCTCTTGGACGTTATGATGCCGGAAATGGACGGTTTCACATTGGCCAAAAAGATCCGTGAAAAGGACGAGCGGTTTCCCTTCCTGTTTCTCACCGCAAAAGGCCTGAAGGAAGACATATTGCAGGGTTTTTCGATAGGAGCGGACGATTACATCATCAAGCCATTCGATTCTGAAGTGCTGTTGATGAAGATCCAAAGCGTCATGAATCGGGTGACCATGGACATGCCCGTCGAAGCAGAATACCGCTTCGGGAAGTTCGTCTATCGACCCGAGCTCCGCATTTTGAGCACAGGCGATCGGGAACGTCTGCTTTCGCCCAAGGAGGGAGACCTCCTCACCATGCTGTGTCAGCACAAGAATGGTTTGCTGAAGCGATCTTTGGCCTTGCGCAAGATCTGGAAGGAAGACAGCTATTTCACTGGGCGATCCATGGATGTGTACATCGCCAAATTGCGGAAATATCTGAAGGAGGACAAGAACGTACAGATCGTGAATGTGCACTCCGAAGGATTCAGACTCATGGATGAATTTACTGTCTGAAGTATCCGTATTTTTGCCTTTTTAAAAATTTCATAGAACATGCTCGATCTGAAGTATTGGAAGCAGGACGTGCCTGCCGGTATCGTTGTGTTTCTCGTTGCGCTGCCCCTTTGCATGGGCATTGCGTTGGCGAGTGGGGCGCCCCTTATTTCCGGGCTGATCGCAGGAATGATCGGCGGGGTCGTCGTTGGTTTCTTCAGTGGCTCTCCTCTTTCGGTGAGTGGTCCGGCGGCAGGATTGTACGTCATTGTTCTCGGAGCCATTACGGAATTGGGTTTCGATGTATTCCTCACAGCAGTGGTCTTGGCCGGTGCGCTCCAATTTGCTTTTGGCGTCGCAAAGGCTGGCTTTATTTCTCATTATTTCCCTGCGTCGGTCATTCGCGGCATGCTGGCTGCCATTGGCCTTCTTTTGATTTTCAAGCAGATCCCACATTTGATCGGAGTCGATTCAGATGCCTTTGGCGAAATGCAATTTCAGCAGGCCGATGGCCACAACACCTTTGATTTTCTCTTTTATGCTTTCCAAAATCCGCATTGGGGCGCTGTCGTCATTGGCGGAGTGATCATTGCCCAGCTGTGGTTGTGGGAGACCAGCCTGATCAAGCAGAACCGCTTTCTGAAAGGTGTTCCCGGCGCTTTGGTGGCGGTCCTTCTTGGCGTCGGACTGAACGAATGGTTCGCCTCTGCATGGCGGGAGGGCTACCTGGAGGGCATCCATATGGTGCAGCTGCCGAATATTCCAGAGGAAGGCGGCTGGCTCAATGTGCTGCGCTATCCAGATCTGTCCGGGCTGACCCAATTGGCGACCTACAAAGTGGCGCTGACCATCGCGATCGTGGCCAGTTTGGAAACCCTTCTCAGTCTGGAAGCGGTGGATAAGTTGGATGTATTGAAGCGGCAGAGTCCGAGGGATCAGGAACTCCGGGCACAGGGCATCGGAAACATGATCAGCGGATTGATCGGAGGGCTGCCCATGACAGCTGTGATCGTGCGGAGTTCGGCCAATATCGCCGCGGGCGGACGCACCAAAGTCTCGGCCATTTTCCACGGGCTATTGCTCATCACGGCCGTGTCCTTTTTTCCAAAGCTGTTGATGCACATTCCCGTCACCGCTCTTTCGGCCATTCTGATCATTGTCGGTTTCAAACTAACTAAACCCGCCCTGTTCGTCTCACAGTGGAAGCTTGGTGTCAACCAATTCTATCCCTTCATCATCACCATTTTGGCCATCGTCCTGACAGACCTTCTGGTCGGTATTGGCATTGGGCTTTGTGCAGGAATCTTTTTTGTCATCCGTGCACAGAACAAGAAGTCCTTTGAGTTGACGAAAAATCCGCGGGCCAACGAAGAAGGGCTCGAGATCACCATTCAACTGGACAAGCACGTTTCCTTCCTGAACAAGGCGGAATTGCTGGATATTTTGGAGTCTGCTCCAGACAACAGCAAGATCACCATTGACGGAAGGGTCAACGAGAGCATGGACCACGACGTGGAAGAAGTGATCCATTCCTTCTCAGACCGCGCAGAGGACAAGAAGATCGAGCTCGAGCTCACGGGCATGAATGACTGATCCCATCGGCTGCTTTGGCTGATCGGCTGCCTGTGCGCGCACCCCTTGCCCATCGGGATCTACTTTCAAGACTCCTGAAGTGGAGTACTTCCTATCCCTATTGCGCGCTGTTGCATTCCAACGGAATTGAGGATGCTGCCGGGCAATTTGATTGGTTTTTCGCGGTGGGGAAAGAATCGTTCGGTTCCGATCCTGCAGACATGACGGCCTTCGACGCGTGGCTCGAGGCGAACAAAGACGCGCATGTCTTCGGTGTTCTGAGCTATGACCTCAGGCTGCAGTTCGAAGAACTCGACGACCGGCATGTCAATGAGCTGGATCAACCCGATCTCGCATTTTTCAAAGCAGAGGCCTTTGTGCATTGTAAAGGAGGAAAGATTCATTGGCAGGGGGTGTCCGAAGCAGATCTGTCTGAAGGTCTGAGCCCGGCCTTGGAAAAGCCTGAATTCGTTTTCACTTCGAAGACCCACCCATCCACCTATGCGGCCCAGTTTGAACGCATTCAGGAAATGCTTCAACTCGGTTCCTTTTACGAAATGAACTTCTGCCGCCAATTCACAGCGAGCGACCTTTCCGCCGAAGAGGGTTTTTGGGAAAAGACCTACCTCGATCTGATCGAGCGGCAACCCACGGTTCAGTCCGGTTTTTTTCGATTTGAGGCGCAGCGGGTCTTGTCGGCATCTCCGGAGCGTTTTCTCCGGCGCAGAGGAGATCGTCTGCTGTCTGAGCCCATCAAAGGAACCCTGGCGCGCTCTGCTGATCCCGAGGAAGACCAGCGTTTGAAGGAGATCTTGGGCCAGGATGAGAAGGAGCGCAGTGAAAATGTCATGATCGTCGATCTGGTGAGAAATGACCTGTCACGCGTTTGTCGCCCTGGAAGTGTGCAGGCAGACGAACTGTTCTCTCTGCGCAGTTTGCCCAATGTGCACCAAATGGTTTCTGTGGTCAGCGGCACCTTGGAAACCGACTGTTCGTTTTCGAAGATCGTTGAGGCCACCTTTCCGATGGGTTCGATGACCGGTGCACCAAAGATCGCGGCCATGCAAGCAGCAGACCAATTGGAGTCCTTTCGTCGCGGATGGTACAGCGGCGCCCTGGGCTACATTGCTCCCGGCGGTGATTTCGATTTCAATGTGCTGATCCGAACACTCTTGGTCAATACGCAGTCGGCCAAAGGACTGGTCGGTGCAGGCGGCGCGATCACCATCGAAAGCGAATGCGCCTCTGAATTCAAAGAAACTCAGTGGAAGGCCGAGAGTATCATACATTCCTTGGGCGGCCGAATTGAATCAGCGGATGCGTGCTCCGACCCGCTCCCCTAATTTTGCCACATGCTGACCGATCGCTTTATTGAAGCAGCGCAGCGCCTCGGGATCCGGGCAGAGGAGTGCTCGGTCCTCGCCTGCAGTGGTGGTGTGGACAGCATGACCCTGGCCGCTCTGATGCAGGAAAGTGGATTTGCCTTTCGGATGCTTCACGTCCACTACGGACTTCGCGGAAGCGACTCAAGAAAGGAGAAGGAGCTGGTGGAAAGCTGGGCGGAGACCAAGGGACTTTCCATTCGGGTGTTCGATGCCCAGCAGGAATTGGCCGATGCTTTGGACAATGGCGAAAACCTGCAACATGCCGCCAGAAGGATCCGATACAGGGAACTGAGAAAAGAGCGCGATGCCCATGCGGCCGGAGTCATATTGACTGCGCACCATGCGCAAGACCGTTTGGAGGGGCTGTTCATTTCTCTGATCCGGGGAGAATCGTGGAGAAGTCTCTGCGGAATGCCTGAAAAGACCAACGAGCTGGCGCGTCCTCTGCTGGGATTCACCAAAGAGGAAATACATGCACACGCACGATGTGCAGAGATTCCCTTTCTCGAAGACCGATCCAACGGCACAGACGCCTACCTGCGCAATCGGATCAGAAACCACATCGTACCGCTGGTAACCGCGGAACGCCCGGGCTGGAGAGAGCAATTGGACCGCATGCAGGAAGAGCTGAGCGAATTGCGTAAAAGAGACGATGGATCTTTTGAACGGTGGAAGGAGCAGGCGGTGAATACGACTGCGCAGGGCTACATTCAACTCGATCGGGCCCTTTGTTCTGAGCATCCGCATTATTTCGCTCGTTGGATCCGTGAATACACTGGATCTCATGCACTCAAGGCACCGAAGATTCCTCCCACAGGCAGCGGCCAGCAATTGAATTTCGGTGTGCATCGCATCCAAGTGGAACGCGATCATCTCTTATGGGTATCCGATGCAGAAGAACGCGCTGAAGAACATTTGCAGATCGAAAGAGAAGGCGAATTCAGCGGTGTGGGTCATCAGTGGAGGGTGTATCGGTCCTCTGTAGAGAAGGCCCTGCAGCAAAGAGATAAGCACAAAGCCATATTGGATGCCGTGAAGTCTCCATTGCCCTGGACGGTCCGATCTTGGAGAAAAGGCGATCGGTTCTGTCCTGTTGGGATGAAGGGCAGTAAATTGCTCAGCGATTATTTCATCGACCGGAAGTTCACGCAGCTTCAGAAAGAGGACATGCGCGTTCTGACCATCGGTGGAGAGATCGCCTGGCTCATGGGCGAACGGGTGGATGCCCGTTTTGCTGCGGATGCCCGGTCTGAAAAAGTATATGTCATTGAACCAATGCAATAAAAGGATGATCAAAAATTGGAGTAGGGCCTTTTTGGTTTCGATCTGCACCGTGCTTGCCCTGAGTTTGGACGCTCAGATGTACGATCCGGTGGACTGGAGCTTTGAGCTCATTCAGAAGGCGGGAAGCAATGAAGCAGAATTGGTATTCACTGCGCGCATCGATGAAGGCTGGCATTTATACTCTCAATTCCTCGGAGACGATGGCCCTATTCCCACTGCCTTCTATTTCAATGACAGTGCGAACTACAAACGCATCGGGCCAACCGAAGAGATCACTCCACCGGTTTTGGAGTACGATCCCAATTTCGAAATGGAGCTCTTGTATTTCAGTGAGGAGGCCGTTTTTTCTCAGAAAGTCGAGATCCTGCAGCCCGGTGAGGTGGTGATCGATGGAGAACTGGAGTTCATGGTCTGTGACGAAACCCAGTGCCTGCCGCCCAAGTACGTGGAATTTTCTTTTGTGGCGCAGGGTGTGGAGGATGCGTCCTCCGATTCCATGTCCTTCTGGTTCATTTTTGCCAAGGGCTTCGGCGGCGGTCTGCTCGCCCTGTTGATGCCGTGCATCTTTCCCATGATCCCCTTGACGGTGAGCTTTTTCACCAAGCAAAGCAAGACCCGTTCAGAAGGCATTCGGAAGGCCATCCTATATGGCGTCAGCATCATCTTGATCTATGTGGCGCTGGGCATGGTGGTCACTTTGGCCACTGGAGACAGTTCGGCGCTGAATCAACTGTCCACCAACCCTTGGTTCAACATCTTATTCTTCCTGCTATTCTTCGTTTTTGCACTTTCCTTCTTCGGTGCCTTCGAGATCACGCTGCCCAGCAGTTGGGTGAATAAGGCGGACGATGCTTCCAATAAGGGCGGTTTGGCGGGCATCTTTTTCATGGCGTTCACTCTTTCGCTGGTGAGCTTTTCCTGCACCGGTCCGATCATCGGATCGCTTCTCGTGGACGCCGCATCCAACGGAGATTACTTTGGGCCCGCCATCGGTATGTTTGGCTTCTCCACGGCCTTGGCAGTTCCCTTTGCTCTGTTTGCGGCCTTCCCGGGTTGGATGAACAGTCTTCCACAATCCGGGGGGTGGCTGAATACGGTGAAAGTGAGTTTGGGATTCATCGAGTTGGCCTTTGCCCTGAAATTCCTATCCACAGCCGATATGGCCTGGCAGGCCGGCCTCTTGAAACGGGAGCTGTTTTTGGCCTTGTGGATCGGCATCTTTCTTCTGCTCACCCTGTACTTGTTGGGTGCTTTCAGAATGCCCCTGGACAGCAAGACGGAGAAACTTTCTGTATCCCGACTGATGTTCGCCGTTTTGTTTGGTTCTTTCACATTGTATCTGCTGCCTGGCCTTTGGGGCGCTCCGCTTCATTTGATCAGCGGCTTTCCACCCCCTCAATTCTACAGTGAACAGCCCAATCAAGGTGTCAGCGCAGTTTCCGCCGGAGCGGTTCTGGAAGTTCCTGAGGGCGCCGAGCCAGATCACTGTCCGCATGCGCTGAATTGTTTCCACGATCTGGAGGAAGGGCTGGCGTATGCCCGGAGTGTACAGAAGCCGGTCATGCTCGATTTCACCGGATGGGGTTGTGTGAACTGCCGGAAGATGGAAGAGCAGGTGTGGAGCGATCCCCGCGTACTTCAGCGCCTGCGGGAAAAGGTCGTTCTGGTCTCCTTG
>CATILC010000268.1 GCA_949516455.1 Flavobacteriia bacterium
AGCACATCCCGACGACCGGAGAGTAGAGAAGAAGTGGTGCTCAAACGCATCTTCTCGATCTCGTCATTGATCGACAGGTCCTTCTCGATGTAGGTTCCGGAACTGGGGATGTAGGCCTCTGGCTGGTAGTAATCGTAGTAGGAAACGAAATACTCCACCGCATTGTCCGGAAAGAACTGCTTGAACTCCCCGTAAAGCTGCGCGGCCAAAGTTTTGTTGTGGCTCAAGACCAGAGTGGGGCGTTGCACCCTTTCCACCACATTGGCGATGGAGAAGGTCTTCCCAGAGCCGGTCACACCGAGCAAAGTCTGAAAGGGATAGCCCTGCTCAATGCCCTGTGCCAGCTGATCGATCGCCTGCGGCTGATCGCCCATCGGTGAAAAATCCGACTGGATGCGGAATGCCATGGGTCAGTCTTTCTCCTGAGTGGCCTTGTTCAGACTTCTGAGTTGGGCCCGGAGCGATTCGACCTTTTCTTTTTCGCGTCCGATCTTTTCTTCCACCTGTTTGATCAGTGGATTGGTGCCCTTCCCTGAACGGAAGAACTGGATGTTGTTCTCCAGTTGCTGTACTTCCTTATGAGCCTCGTCCAACTGCCTTCTGATCTGCTGTCGTTCCCTTTCGATGCCCCGCTCGTCTCCCTGGGCGTTCAGGGTCTCCAATTTCTGTTCGAACTGCACCTTGGAGGCCTCCATCCGGTCCATCTTCAACTTGTCAAATCCTTGCTGAAGCGTTTCTTCAAAGAGATCTTCGGTCTTCTGGAAGTCGCGTCCGAGTCGGCCGATGCCGCGGTACTTCTTCGCTGCCTCCAAGAGCGTCTTCTTGCTCAATTTCTTCTCGTCACCGACCAGAGCCTGCAGTTCCTTTACCGCCTCCATCTTTTTTGCCGCCAAGTCCTTTTGCTTGGCCTTGTACGCCTTTCTGTCCTCCTTCATCCGTTGGAAGAAGTGGTCGCAGGCGGCACGAAATTCAGACCAGACGCGATCGCCTTCCTTTTTCTGGGTGATTCCGATGGATTTCCAGTTCTGCTGCAGTTTTTTCAACTCATTGGATGTGTCCCGCCATTGTTCACTGTCTTGAAGTTCCCGAGCGCGGGCCACCAATTTTTCCTTGGCCTCGAGATTGGCCTTCTGGTCCTTCTTGACCTCCTTGTAGTGCTCGTTCTTCTTTTGTTGAAAGTGCCGATAGGCATCCTTGGCACGCTTCCACAACTCATCGTTCTCTGGATGATTCACCCGTCCGAGATTCTTGAAGGCATCAAAGTGTCCTTCGAGTTCTTCCGTGGCCTTCTTCCACTGATCGTGTCGTTCCAGTCCCTCTGTGGCAAAGGCCTCCATCTGTTCAAGTACAGACTTCTTTCCCGCGATGCGCTCCTCGTCCTTGACCGCTAACTCTTTTCGATAGACCTCCCGGCGATCGTGCATTTTTTGTGTGGCCGCCGTGAAGCGTTCCCACAGGGGTTCGCGGAAATCGGGTTCCACAGGTCCGATCCGTTTCCATTGCTTGTGCAGCTCCTGCAATTTGCCCATGGCCTGGCCGATGTGCTCCATATCGGAAAGACCCTCGGCCTCCTGGCAGAGCTGCTCTTTGGCCGCCCGGTTCTTCTTGAAATCAAGATCGCGCAGATCGTCATTGATCCGCACATAGTCGTAGAAGTTGTCCAGATGAAAGTGCCAGGTCTTCCAAATATTGTCGCTCTCCGACTTGGGGACAGGACCCGTCTCATTCCAGCGCTCGCGAATGCCCTTCAGTTCACGAAATGATTCTGAAAGGGATTCCTCTTTTTGCAGCAGCTGTTTGAGCTCTTCGATCAAGGTCTTTTTTCGCTGCAGGTTCACCTGCAACTCTTTTTCCAGCAGTTGGTAGTACGAGCGTCTTTTGCTCTTGTATTCCCTGAAGGTCTTCAGGAACGAATCCCGAAGCGGGTTGTGGAATCTGAAATCGATCTCGTTTCCGCCTTGTTCCAGGAACAGCTGCTTATTCTCTTCGTAGACCGTTTCAAACCGCTCCTGTACGACAGCCTGTATGCCCTCCATGAGCGAGCGCAGGTCCGATACAGGGCGCTCTTTGAGGGAGCGGATGGCGAGACCCACAAGATCTTCGGTATTCATCGAAACAAAATCAGGGAGTTCTTCAGCTGCTTCTTCCTCTGATTCTACTGATTCCTCTCCATGATCCCCAGCCTCGTCCGCCAAAACCTCTTTACCGTCTGCTTCTTCTGCCTGCAGTTCTTTGACCGGAGCTCGATCGGGGAGTTGTTCTTTGTCCGAGGCTTCGGCTTGCTCCATTGCGGCAGTGGGCTCAGCCGATGCCAAAGACTCTTCACCATTGAGGTCGGCCTTGGGTTCGATCGGATCTTTTGCGGCGTCTTCCATAACGTTGCCTTGACGATTGGGTTGGCTAAAATAGCCGTTGGCATTGACCTAAACCGACTTTTTCCAAATATCCCAACTGGCTTCTGCCTGACTGAGGAGCATCTTCATTCCGTTCATCACCGAGGCACCCTTTTCAAGTCCTCTTTTTAAGAAAAGCGTCTGGTCTGGATTATAGATCAGATCCCACAGAAAATGTCTTGGTCCCACATGCTCAAATGGGATAGCGGGGCAGCCTGTTGTATTCGGAAAACTGCCCAAGGGCGTTGTGTTGATGATCAGCGGATATTCGGTCAGGACTTCAGCGGTCAGGTCGGCGTAGCGGAAAGGTCCCCTCCGACTGACGATCTGAACCTTCGCACCCATTTGTCCCAAGACATAGGCAACGGCTTTCGACGCACCCCCTGATCCGAGAATGAGTGCGGCTTTTAACTGTTCCTCATGTAGATCCGTCAGGGCAGTGGAGATCCCGACCACATCCGTATTGTGCCCCTTCCAGCCGGAAGTGTTTCGACTCAGCACATTCACCGCCCCTATGGCCCGTGCATCCTCCGAAAGTTCGCTGCAAAAGGGAAGGACGGCTTCTTTGTAGGGCACCGTTACATTGAGGCCCTGGAGTTC
>CATILC010000269.1 GCA_949516455.1 Flavobacteriia bacterium
AGCAGCAACCGGGATGAAATGCTGGCCGAAACGGATATTCTGATACGGACAGCTGGGGTGGAGAGCCTGACCGACGGTAATATCGACGACTGGGGTGCGGTTCTCTTTCCTGAAAATACCGGACTCGCTTTTGACTTTGGGTTCACCTATTCGATCACCGACCGCTGGGAGCTTTCCGCTTCCGTGTTGAATTTGGGGAGCATCGAGTACAAGGAAGATGTCTTGGAACAAACCAGCAAGGGAACCTACAGCTTTCAGGGTGTGGCCTACGATCCGAGCAACGAAGCCTTGAATTTCGATGACCTGACCTCAGAGTTGGATTCCACCTTTGGCTTTGTTGAACGCTCGGGAGCTTCCTACAAGCGAAAGTTGCCACGCGAGATATATGCTTCCCTGACGCACAGCTTCAACGAGCGCCACCATCTTTCGGCCACCTACCATATGCGCAGCTGGAATTCGAACAACTACCACGATATGGGTTTCAGCTATCAGGCCAAATTGGGAAAGACCTTTCACTTTGTGGCTGGATACAACATGATCAACGGCATCTGGAACAATATTTCAGGAGGCTTTGCCCTGAATATGGGCGGCTTCCAATGGCACCTGATGAGCGATGATGTCTACGGATTGATCGTGCCTGGGGAGACCAGCACCATCAACATACGGACAGGATTCAGCTTCCGATTTGGCAGGGATCGCATCAAAGACAGAAAATACAGCCATCCGCCCATTCTCCCGGTCCCTGCAGGAAATCCGGTGGAGGAGATCCAACCAACCGATGAATCATGATCAACCGTCCCGATGGGACATAAATAAGTAAATATGAAAACGCAACACGCCATCTTTCTGAGCCTTTTCGCCCTTTTGGGCCTCTCTTCCTGTGAAGAGGATGATCTCTCTGCACTTCTCGATCCGCAAAACAGCGAGATCGCCTCTCAATACGTCAGTGCAGAAGGGGAGTTTCTCAATATCTATTCCCGCTTTGAATCGGCCCTGCGCGATTCAGTTCTTGAAGCCACTGGACAAACCATCCAAGACGGAGCCACCATCAGTTGGGACGCATCCAGCATGGTGTTGGCCATCGATTTTGGCCCGACCAATGTGCTCTCTGCAGAAGACGGCAAGTCGAGAAGAGGAAAGATCCAGGTAACGAATGTGTCTCCGGCCTTTCTGACCACAGCGAACACCACGGTCTCCTTGCAGACAGATGATTACCACGTAGACGATGTAGCGACCGATCTGTACTTCATGGCGACCAACCGGGGTTTGAGCGGAACATCCGAGCATTTTGAGATCGATAGTTTTGCACTTGGTCTTGGTGCCGGAGATTATCTGATGACCGGGCAAAAGGACTTTTACTGGGATCAGGGCTTCAATACGATCGAGAACCTCGACGACGATATCTACCGCATGAACGGAATCAGTCGCGCCCAGGATTTTCAGGATACGGCATTCATCAAGGCGATCTATTCTCCCACAGACCAGATCACGGTGGACAAGAGCTGCGCACACACCATTCCACAGGGGATCATCGATCTGGACATACAGCAGACATCGGGAAATTTGTTGGGCAGCGTGGACTTCATCACCTCTGATGGCTGCAATAACCTCATGCGCGTGACCGTATCGGGCATCTCTACCACTGTTCCTATGCCGAGCTTCTAGATCGGTTCAGCTGCCCTGGTTCGGGTCTTTGTACTTGCCCGACCAAAGCGCCTCGATCTTTTTTTGGTATTCCTGTTCCTTCGGATTGCCTGAAGGGTCATAGAGCCGGGTGCCTGCAATTTCGTCGGGCATGAATTCCATGGACGCGAAGTTTTGCGGATGTTCGTGGGCATACTTATAGCCCGTTCCGTATTCCATCGATTTGAGCAAGGCATTGGCGGCATTTCGCAAAGCGACCGGGACTTCCAGACTCCCTGTCTCTCTGACCAATTGCTGGGCCTTGTTGATGCTGGTGTAGGCGGAATTGCTCTTTGGAGAGAGACTGAGATACAGTACACATTGGCTTAGAACGATGCGTCCTTCCGGCATACCGATCTTCTCGACGCTTTCAAAACACGAATGCGCAATGACCCCGGCCGTAGGGTTGGCCAGTCCAATGTCTTCCGCGGCCAAAATGATCAGTCTGCGCGAGATGAATTTTGGGTCTTCACCTCCTTCGAGCATGCGCGCAAGCCAATAAACAGCCGCATTGGGATCGCTGCCCCGAATGGACTTGATCAGTGCAGATGTCAGGTCGTAGTGCTGATCTCCCTTTTTGTCATAGATCAGCGGATTGGCTTTGAGCAATTGGTCGAGCCGTTCTTCACTTGTGTCGATGCTGCCTTCGGATCGACTGACCAACATCTCCATGATGTTCAGAAGCCTTCGTGCATCGCCATTGGCGATACGGACAACAGCCTTCCATTCTTCGGCCTTGTAGACCAATCCTTGAAAGGCATGGTCGCTGGAGTAGGTGGACGCCACGATCCTCTGGAGTTCTTCTTCACTGAGCGGTTTCAGTGTGAATACCTGACAGCGGGAGAGTAGGGCAGGGATGACCTCGAAGCCTGGATTCTCAGTGGTGGCGCCGATCAGACTGATGGAACCCTCCTCCACAGCTCCCAATAAGGAGTCTTGCTGGGATTTGCTGAAACGATGCAACTCGTCGATGAAGAGAATGGGGCGTCCCTTTCTGAACAGACTCTGCTCTTTGGCTTTCTTGATCGTTTCCCGCACTTCTTTCACTCCAGAGTGCACAGCGGACAAGGTGTAAAAGACTTTGTCCAACGATTCAGTGAGGAGTCGGGCGAGGGTGGTTTTCCCGACGCCTGGAGGCCCCCAAAGGATCAGGGACGGAATGTCGCCACTTTGCAGCATGGGCTCCAGCAGCCCTCCTGTGCCCAGAAGTTGTTCCTGCCCGACATATTCCCTTAGAGTACGCGGCCTGCGGCGTTCTGCAAGCGGTCTTTGGTCCGGATGTGGTGATGCCATGGGCGAGAAGTACTTTTAAGGTCATGCCCGAATTGTCCGATCAGTTGCCCCAAAAAGGGAATCGTTTTTATACAGTTCCCGTATTGATCGTCCTTTTCCTTTGGTGGGTCTTCTGGTACGATCAGCGCGCCATGATGGGATGGACGCGTTTCGGTTTGGAGCCTGGCGAATGGGCAGGGCTGCAAGGTATTCTTTTTGCCTCCTTCTTGCACGGAAGCATGGAGCACATTGCCCATAATTCGTTGCCGGTCCTTTTTCTGAGCATGGCCTTGTTCTATTATTACCCCAAACAGGCGGGATACATCGCGCTCACTGCCGCCACGATTCCTTGGATCGGGGTTTGGTTCTTTGGTCGGCCATCAGTGCATATCGGGGCCAGTGCATTCATCTATTTCATGGCCACCTTTCTTTTCTTTAGCGGCCTCTGGAAAAAGAATCGCTATCTGCTGGCAACGGCGCTTTTGGTGGTCTTTTTGTACGGGGGCCTCTTCTGGGGTTTATTTCCAATAGAAGAACGCGTCAGCTACGAAGGCCATCTGAGTGGGGCCGTGACCGGGTTGCTGTTCAGTTTAGTTTGGCGAAAGAAAGGGCCAGGACCCACGAAATGGGAATGGGCAGAGGAGTTGCCGGACATCGAGGTGGTGGATGCGGAGGACATCTCTGCATCTGTTCGGTCCAGGACGGTGAAGTACATCTACCGAACCGATCAGGAGCCTTAATTTCAAATTCGCCAGTCGTAAAGAACAACTGAATAAGTATGGCAACATGAAGGAGTGGAAAGAATTGAGCATACAGATCGGAGATTTGGCCCGTTCAACGGGTCGGTGGATCGCAGAAGAACAAAGTGGTTTCAAGAGCGAGCGCGTTGAGATCAAAGACCACAACAGCCTGGTCAGTTATGTGGACAAGAGGGCAGAGGAGCAATTGGTGGAGGGCCTCAGTCAGCTGCTTCCAGAGGCGGGATTCATCACTGAGGAAGCCACCGTGACCAATGAGCGCAAGGAACTTTCCTGGGTCATCGATCCATTGGATGGTACGACGAATTTCATTCACGGCATACCGCTATACGCTGTGAGTATTGGTCTGTTGCAAGAGGATGAACTGGTTTGTGGTGTGGTATATGAGTGTGGACGGGACGAGTTGTTCCGTGCGGCCCTGGGGTCAGGGGCCTTCTGCAACGGAACACCCATACGCGTGAGCGCAGCGAATGAGTTGTCCCAGAGTGTCTTGGCAACCGGATTTCCCTATCACGACTTCAGCAGGATCGAACGCTTCAATAAGCTGCTGGCCGAACTCTACCGATCTACCCGGGGGCTCAGGCGTTTTGGATCGGCAGCGACCGATCTTGCTTGGGTGGCCTGCGGACGCTTTGATGGTTTTTTTGAATACGGGCTGAATTCTTGGGATGTGGCCGGCGGTGCACTGCTTGTCAAGGAAGCGGGCGGACGATTATCCGATTTTCAAGGGGCCGATGATTTTCTTTTTGGCAAGAGCATCATCTCTTCAAATTCGCATATCTTCGAAGCATTCCAGCAGATGGTCAAAGGACGCATGGAATCTGATGAAATGGACCGTAAGTAAAAGGATCACAAACGGATGAACATTCTCTACGTCGAGGACAACTACATCAACAGATTGGTGGTTCAGAAGGTCTTGCAGCCCATGGGCGACGTTAAAATGGCGCGAACCGGCCCAGAGGCGATCGAGATGGCCTCTCTTCATTCCTTTGACATCATCCTGATCGACATCAATCTCAACGATCCCGAGATGGATGGAATCGATGTGATGGAGATCGTAAAGAAGAACCCTCTTCAAAAAGACAGTTCCTATGTGGCCCTGACCGCCTACACAGGAGAAGACTGGAAAGTGAAGTGTATGGAAGCGGGATTTGATTCTTTCTACTCCAAGCCCATCATCCCCGATGAGTTGGTCAAGTTGATCAACGGTCTGGCCAACCACTAGCCACCCTTTCTTTTATTGATTTTTACGGGTCAGCACCTGTTTCAGGGCTCAGATTTGTCGTCCTTCTTGGGAACCGGGTCGTGGCCATGTGGCCCCCACGGATGGCACTTAGCGATCCTTTTTAGGCCGAGTAACCCTCCTTTGAATACGCCCCACTGATCAATGGCCAAGAGCATATACTCCGAGCAGCTGGGGGTGAATCTGCATGAATTGGGCAGCAGAGGCGAAATGAGCCTTCTGTAGAGTAGAATGGGAATCTTAACAAGCCAGCTCAGGCAATTTTCAAGCGTATTCATTGCTTCAAAGTCCAGGAACTTCCTTCGGCTCCATCGTGCAATTCGATCCCGATGGCCTGAAGACGATCCCGTATGGCATCGCTGAGGCTCCAGTTTTTTTCCATTCGGGCCCCTCTTCTCAATTCGAGTAGAACGTCCATCACCTGTTCCAGTCGATCTTCACCCTCTTCGGATGAATTGGGCCTTTGGATGCCCATGATATCGACTACGAACCATTGGAATGCCTCCTTTATCCGGTCGATCTGCTCCTGGCTCATGGACTGCTTTCCTTCAGCAGCCCGATTGATCCATGGAACCGCTTCGAAGAGCACGGAGATCAGGATCGGGGTGTTGATGTCGTCGTCCAATGCATCGTAAGCGCTTTGCGTCCAGTCGTCAAGATCGAGATCCATATTGGCTTCAGAGGCTGATAATCGGTCCAGCCGCTCCCAGGCCTGCATAAGTCGCTGAAAGCCTTTTTCCGATGCCGAAAGTGCGTCGTCGCTCAGATCGAGAACACTTCTGTAATGGGCCTGCATCATGAAGAAGCGAACCGCAGCAGGCGCATAGCCCTTGCTCAAATGCGGACTGTCTCCAGAAAAGAGTTCATGGGGCAAGATGGTGTTTCCTGTGCTCTTGCTCATTCTCTTTCCGTTGAGCGTGAGCATATTGCCATGCATCCAGTAACGTACAGGCCGATCTGTTCCGACGGCCTTGCATTGGGCGATCTCGCATTCATGGTGAGGGAACTTGAGGTCCATTCCACCGCCGTGAATATCGAATTCGTCGCCGAGGTATTTCGTGCTCATCACCGAGCATTCAAGGTGCCAGCCAGGGAATCCGACGCCCCATGGTGAAGACCAGCGCATCAGATGGCCGTCTGCGGCATTTTTCCAAAGTGCGAAGTCGAGTGGATTCCGCTTTTCGCTCTGGCCTTCCAAAGCGCGTGTATTGTGCAGCAGCTCGTCTGTTTTACGGCCGCTGAGTTCTCCGTAGGATCCGCCCTGCTGACCGTAGGCTTCCACATCGAAATAGACGGAGCCGTTCACTTCATAGGCCAGTCCGTTCTGCATGATCTTTTGGATCATTTCGATCTGTTCCATGATGTGCCCTGTGGCCGTTGGTTCAATGGAAGGCGGCAGCGCATTGAAGATCGACATGACTTCCCGAAAACCCAGCGTGTAGCGTTGAACGACCTCCATGGGTTCGATCGCCTCGAGTCGGGCCTTTCTCGCGATCTTGTCCTCGCCTTCATCGGCGTCACCCACGAGGTGTCCTGCATCCGTTATGTTTCGAACATAGCGCACCTTGTAGCCCAAATGCATAAGGTAGCGGTAGATCACATCGAAACTGGTGAATGTGCGCACATTGCCCAGGTGCACGTCGCTGTAAACGGTTGGTCCGCAGACATAGAGTCCAACGTGGCCTTCATTCAGCGGTACAAAGACTTCTTTTTGCCCGCTGTGGCTGTTGTATACATGCAATCGATGTTCCCGTGCAGCCATCAGATCGAATTGAAATCTGTTTCGAGTTGAATGAATTGAAGGAATTCCCTCTTCACGGACTCTTCCTGGAAGACGCCGCCGTATTCGGCTGTCACCGTACTTGAATCAATGTCGCGTATGCCGCGCGAATTGACGCAGAGGTGTTTGGCATCGACCACGCAGGCGACATCTTCCGTACCCAGCGCTTTTTGCATGGCCTTTACGATCTGACGGGTCATTCGCTCCTGAACCTGTGGCCGCTTGGCGAAGTGATCCACCAGGCGATTCATCTTGCTCAGTCCAATGACCTGGCCTTTGCTGATGTAGGCCAGATGTGCCCGACCCACAATGGGCAAAAAATGATGCTCACAGGTCGAGTAGACCACAATGTTCTTTTCCACCAACATCTCGCCATATCGGTACTTGTTCTCAAAGGTGGACATCTTGGGCATCCTGTCTTCCCTCAGTCCGGCAAAGAGTTCATCCACCATCATCTCTGCAACCCGCTTCGGCGTGCCTTGAAGGCTGTCGTCTGTCAGATCCAGGCCCAAAGTGTGCATGATTCCTTTGAAATGCTCCAGGATCCGCTCCTTTTTCTCTTCATCGCTCAATGCAAATGCATCAGCGCGCAAAGGCGTTTCGGGCGAGGAAGAATGATGATCGCTGTCGTGGACAGAACCTTCCCTTTGGTCGTTTGAACTCATTGGAAACCTTGCTAAAGACGTGGCTATTGCCGTGCAAATATACCCAAGCATGCTCCGTTGCAGGCTTGATCGTCCCCTTCATTGGATCCAAGCAGTTCCTATGTCCATATCTCACCTGAAGGCGGCAGGAAAATTCGCACGACTTAGGTATATTACCCTAATGCTCCTGTCCGCCACATTCGAATTGCCGCTGCACCATCCAGTACCCATTTTTGGATTGGTCTTGCTCATTCTTTTGCTGGCGCCTATGGCTTTCACTAGATTGAAGATCCCAGGGATCATTGGACTGATCATCAGTGGTTTGTTGATCGGCCCACACGGTTTCAATATCCTCGAGCGCGGAGAGAGTGTGGAACTCTTTTCCACCATCGGCATTTTGTACATCATGTTTTTGGCCGGTCTGGAGCTGGAGATGAACGAGTTTCTCAAGAACAGGATCCGCTCTTTGGTCTTTGGTGGATTGAGTTTTCTGATCCCTTTTGCATCGGGCATTTGGATTGGCCACAGTCTTTTGGGTTTTTCTCTTGAAGCGGGATTCATCACTGGCTTGATGCTCGCTTCGCATACGCTGGTGGCCTATCCCATTGCCTCTCGATTGGGCATACAGAAGAATCGGGTCGTCATGATCACTGTTGGGGGAACCATTTTGGCCGACTCGCTCGTCCTGGTCTTTCTCGCCGTGGTGGAGGGATTTCTCTCAGGCGAGGTTTCGGTTGTTTTTTGGCTGCGGCTGATCGGTTCGATCGCGGGCTTCATCGCATTCGTCTTTTTGACCTATCCGCACATCGGCAGGTGGTTTTTTAAAAATGTGGAGAGCGACCACAACACGCAATTCGTCTTTGTGCTCACCATGGTCTTTCTGGCTGCCTTTCTTGCCGAAATAGCGGGTATGGAAGCCATCATCGGTGCGTTCATGAGTGGATTGGCTCTGAACCGCCTGATCCCGGGGCAATCAGCACTGATGAGCCGCCTGGAATTCGTCGGAAATTCCATTTTCATTCCCTTCTTTCTGATCTCGGTCGGAATGATGGTGGACCTGCGCATCTTCATGGAGAACTGGACGCTCATCCTCATCGTAAGTATTTTGACCGTTGCTGCCGTCGCGACCAAATGGCTGGCGGCATGGATCACCCAGATCTCATTCCATTTCAATTCGGTGCAGCGAAATGTGATGTTCGGGCTTTCCACGGCACGAGCCGCCGCGACCATCGCCGTGGTCCTTGTGGGTTTTGAGGCCGGAGCAGTGGATGCCGAATTGGTCAACGCCACGGTTGCAGTCATTCTACTGACCAGTCTGGTAGGCTCTGTCGTCACGGAAAATGCAGGCCGGAAACTCGCGGCCATGGAAAAGAGATACGAACCAGAGCATCCATTGGATGAAGACCGTATTCTGATTCCGGTGGCCAATCCAGCCACCGCAGAGTACCTCCTGGACTTTGCTGTCGCCATCCGGCAGCCCGGAAGCAGTTATCCGATCATGGCTTTGAGCGTGGTGAAGGACGACGATGCAGCCCGAAAGGAATCGCGTGCCCAGCGTCATTTGCTCGATGAGGCCATGACCCATCTTCGGGCCATGGATGTGCCTGCTCAGGCGCTGACACGCATCGATATGAATGTTTCCAGCGGGATCGTTCGCGCCATGAAAGAACGGGCGGCCAACGAACTGATCATCGGTTGGAACGAGCGCATGAGTACCCGTGACTTCTTCTTTGGTTCCACCTTGCATCAGGTACTCCATCAGTCATTCCAAATGGTGTACGTGCTTCGTCAGATCCAACCGCTGAACACCAATGAGGATCTGTTCATCATCATGAATGAGAATGCACGCTTCGAGTATGGTTTTGTCCTGTGGGTGGACAAGATGGCGGCGATCGCCCGTCACCTGACAGCCACACTTCACTTCATTGGCGATCGCGAGGGTCTGGAAGCTGTTGGCAACCGTTTGGAGACGGTCCGGAATCCAGCGCCGGTCAACTTCTATGAATCCACTTTGGACATGGCCACTCAAACGGTGCACCGTCATGCAGATGCCAATGACCTGATCATTCTGATCTCTGCCCGTGGCGGCACCTTGTCCTATGACGACGCACTGGATGCCTATCCCAAAAAACTGCAGCAAGAATTCCCAAAGAACAACCTGTTGACCATTTTCCCGCAACAACAACACGATCAATCTCGTTCGGACCACGGTTATCCAATAACTTCGTCTCCTCACTTCCCCAAGGTCAGCGGACTGAACAAGATTTGGGAGCGAATTAGAAAAAACACCTGATGCATGCTCGGATTGAAGTTGCCTACAGACCCTCGTTGGGCACATATCGCTGAAGAGAACCTGGAAGAGATCCTGAGTGATCATGCCTATTGTGAGCAAAAGGCGGCATCGACGGCCATCTCATTGATGATCACCTATCCGGAGTATTCTGAATTGGTCACGGAAATGGCCGCCCTGGCACGCGAAGAGATGAGCCACTTTGAAATGGTTCATCAAAGACTATTGGATCGGGGTTTTGTTTTGGGTAGGGAACGCAAGGACGAATACGTGGGACGCATCAGCCATTTTTTCAAGAAGACCTCAGACCGTGAACTTCGGCTGATCCACAGACTCCTGATCGCGGCCCTGATCGAGGCCCGAAGTTGCGAGCGATTCAAAGTGCTCAGCGAACATTTGGAGGACGAAGAACTCGCCTCTTTTTACAAACGATTGATGGCCAGCGAGGCGGGACATTACACCCTGTTTCTTCGCTTGGCCCGGAGCTATGGCAACCGGACAGAGGTCGATCGTCTCTGGTCAGAGCTGTTGAAATACGAAGGTGAAGTCATCAAAGAATTCGGAACACAAGAACACATCCATGGATGAACACAACCTAAAAAAAACCGCTCTGCATGAAGAGCACCTTGCTGAGGGAGCCAAGATGGTTCCTTTTGCAGGATACGATATGCCCGTTCAGTATGAAGGACTCAAGGCCGAGCATTTCGCTGTTCGTGAAAAGGCCGGGATCTTCGACGTTTCGCATATGGGAGAATTTTTGGTCAAAGGATCGGGTGCACGTGCCTTTCTGCAATGGGTCACATCCAATGATGTCGACCGACTCGTACCGGGTAAGGTGCAGTATTCCTGTCTTCCGAACGAGACAGGCGGCATAGTGGACGACCTACTGGTCTACTGCCTCAGCGATCAGGAATTCATGTTGGTGGTCAATGCGTCGAACATCCAAAAGGACTGGAACTGGTTGCATCGGTGGACGGCACCTTACGATGTGGAACTCGAAGATCAAAGCAATGAATGGAGTCTCCTCGCTGTTCAGGGCCCGGAAGTCACCGAGATGCTGCAGCCATTGACGGAGATCCCTCTTGCCGAAATGCCCTATTACAGCTTTTCAAAAGGGAATATGGCCGGAGTATCGGACATTTTGATCTCGGCAACAGGCTACACGGGAGCGGGTGGTTTTGAGCTGTATGTCAAGAATCAGCAGGCCGTGGATCTTTGGAAGGAGATACGTGCGCTCGGTGCAGCGCCAGCAGGTCTGGGCGCGCGAGACACCCTGCGGTTGGAAAAAGCATTTTGCCTTTATGGAAACGACCTCAGCGACACCACTTCCCCTTTGGAAGCAGGTCTGGGATGGATCACCAAATTCAAGAAGGACTTTATTCAGAAAGAACAGCTGCTTGAACAGAAGGAAGACGGCTTGAAAAGAAAGCTTGTCGGATTCGAAATGGTCGAGCGCGGCATCCCCAGAAAAGGCTACACAGTATTGAACGCCCATGGAGAAGAGGTAGGGGAGGTGAGCAGCGGAACACAGTCTCCAAGCCTTGATCGCGCAATAGGACTGGCCTACGTGTCGATTCCAAATACCTCAGAAGGTACGGAACTGCAGGTGCAGATAAGGAACAAAGCGGTAAAGGCGAAAATTGTGCGCACACCATTTATGTGAGCTGCACTTTCCGCCCTAAACCAGTTGTCAAAAAGTCTCTGAATACCCAGAGAGAAGAAGAGGTGTATTATTCCTCTGCCTTCTTCACATTGACTGCGTTCGGACCTTTCTTTCCTTCCTTGACCTCGAATTCAACACGGTCATCCTCGCGGATGCTGTCGATAAGGCCAGTAGCGTGAACGAAGAGATCGGTCTTGGATTCGTCGTCGACAATAAAACCAAATCCCTTGGTTTCATTGTAGAACTTAACCGTTCCTGTTTTCATTGGGTGATTGATAATTTGCGGTCAAAAGTAGTCTTCAGCACCCGGATAGGCGCTTTCCTTTTGAATTTATTTGCGGTTTGGGTGTAATCCCCTTTATTTCAGTTATATAGACGTCGGTATGAAGCCTCAATAGTAGGATTTTCTGCGAACTTGGGCGATGTATTTCGACAAACGCATGACCTGTTTCGTGTATCCGAACTCATTGTCGTACCAGACGTAGACGACAGCCGTCCTGTTGTCGCTGTGGACCAAAGTGGCCTGGCTGTCGAAGACTGAAGGACAAGAGTTGCCAATGATGTCTGAGGAAACCAGCTCATTGCTCGTATGGTAGCAGATCTGTTCGACCAGGTCGCCATTCAAGGCAACTTTTCGCAACAATTCGTTCAGTTTTTCTCTGCTCGTATCTTTTTCAAGGGTGAGGTTCAATATGGCCAGAGAGCCATCGGGAACGGGCACGCGTATGGCGTTGGAGGTCAGTTTGGCGCCAAGTCCTGGTATGGCCTTGTCTACGGCCTTTCCTGCTCCAGTCTCTGTGATGACCATATTCATTGTAGCCGCGCGCCCTCTGCGGTACTTCTTGTGCATGTTGTCCACGAGATTCTGGTCGTTCGTGAAGGCATGAATGGTTTCAATATGCCCTTTCTCAATGCCCAGCTCGTCGTTGATCACCTTCAGTACGGGAACGATTGCATTGGTCGTGCAGGAGGCTGCGGAGAATATGTCCATTTTGGAGGGGTCGAACAGCTTCTGATTCACACCATGTACGATATTCGGTACTCCCTTGCCCGGCGCGGTGAGCAATACTTTGGAGGCTCCTTTTGAGGAAAGATGTCTCTTCAGGGCCTGCTCATCACGAAAGGCCCCCGTATTGTCAATGATCAGTGCATCCTCAATGCCAAAGGCGGTGTAGTCGATGTCCTCGGGCTGTGGAGCGGAGATCATATGCACCAAGCGGCCGTTGACCATCAGGGCGTTCCGTTCTGCATCGGCTTCTACGGTTCCAGGAAAAGGTCCGTGAACGGAATCGACACGCAGCAGGGAGGCTCTTTTTTCGAGAGCTTCAGCTCCCTTGTCCCGGGTCACCACGGCACGGAGCCGCAATTGCTCGCCTCTTCCTTCCATATGCAGCAGCTCGCGGGCTACCAGTCGGCCGATCCGACCAAAACCGTAGAGGACGACATCGCGCGGTTCTGTGCGGTTCTTTTCAACAGCCCCGATGAAGCTACGCAGTTTATCGGCCAGGAAGGAATGCACATCGCCGTGCTGTTCACCCTCGTTCATCCATTCGGCCGTCAGCTTTCCAATGTCCATTCGGGCAGGACAGAGGTCCATCTCGCTCATGGCTTCGGCCAGGCTCAAGGTGTCATGGATGGTGATGCTGTGGCCAACCACCTCCCGTGCGTAGTGATGCAGATTGAGGATCTCACTGTTGCGTTTGTCCAACAATGGATGGCGGAAGAGCAGGGTCTCAATGCCCTTGTCGTACCATAGTTCATTGATGATCTTTGAAAAAGCAACAGCTGCTTTCTCGCTTTCGATGCGGCTTTTGATGCCTGACTGATAGGATTGGTTATCGATCATTGTGGGGGAGGTTAGCAGATTAGGGGGATGAATGATCGTCGCAAAAATAGTCCTGCGAACACTTTTGTTGAACTCTTAGGTGAAGCTTTTATTCCACCGGAAGTTGGTTCTGCTTCCATACAGATTTTCATATCTCCATTCTTCAATGCCAGCGCCATTGGGCTTCATATGCAAGACTCTGTTAACAAGGACTTTTCAGTACTTTTCTTCAAGTTTTCAGATCTCGGCATGATGAAGTTATATCCTATTCTCTCGATCGCTTTGTACTTCTTCTGCACTCCGCTGTTGGGGCAGGCGGAACTGAGTCCGCGTCTTTTGGAAAAGATGGGTCGGACGGCAGCAACTGAAATGATCGAGGCGCGCATCTGTTTGCCCGACACGCTGAATTGGTCCCTTATCTCTGTCCAATGGGATGCCAAAGGGATCCCTGCTGAGGAACGTGTCAGACGGGTCAACCGTCTGCTTATAAGTCAGGCTAGGTTTTATCAAGATCCGGTCCTTGAGTTCCTAGAGGCTCGGGAAGCAGCTTCTGTGGGCTATGTGCAGAATTTCTACCTGACCAATTCCATCGTATTGAAAGCGCTGCCCCATGTGCTTCATGCCTGCACGACCCTGCCGCAAGTGGAACGCATCGATCTGGCGGAAGGAGAACTGGAGCCTATGGAGTTTTTTCCCGCAGCTGCGGGAAAGACCTCTGCTGTACAAGGAACGGAAAATGGACTGAAGGCCATTCATGCACCGCAGATGTGGCAATTGGGCTATACCGGAAAAAGCAGTACGCTCTTTGTTTTTGATTCGGGTGTGTGGAGCCAGCATCCGGCCTTCTCCGACCGCTTCTTGGGCAGGCATCGCCCCATGGATCAGGCTTGGAAGGGTTTGTTCACCCGGCATCCGAGCGGCGTCAACAGCAATCATGGCACCCATGTCTGCGGAACGGCAACGGGGCTCGATCCCCGCACCGCCGATACGATCGGTGTGGCTTTCGGGTCGTATTGGATGGCCAACGACTTGATCAATGCGTCCACAGCCGCGGGTCTTCCGGACCTGGTGCATCTGATCGGTTCCTTTCAATGGGCGCTGAATCCGGATGGGGACACAGCAACTTCATCGGATGTACCGCATGTGATCAACAACAGTTGGCGCTGGCGTGATCAGTTGGATACGGTTCAGTGCGGCGGTTTTATTGTGCAGCTGATGAACGCGATCGAAGCAGCGGGCATTGCCAATGTCTTTTCGGGTGGGAATACCGGACCGAGCAACAGCATGCTCAATTCGCCGCAGCGCATCAAGTCCAATCCGGTCAATGTTTTTTCTGTAGGCAGCGTGAACGGGAATGTGGCCTTCCCTCATCCGATCAGTGGCTTTTCTACCCGAGGTCCTTCGCAGTGTCCGAGCAGTGGAACACTCAATATCCATCCTGAGGTCGTTGCGCCTGGCGAAAATGTCCGGTCGGCCTGGGGGATGGATGGCTACAATTCCATATCGGGAACGAGTATGAGCAGTCCGCATGTTTCTGGGGCTGTGCTTCTGCTCAAAGAGGCCTTTCCACAGCTGACCGGGGCACAACTGCTCACGGCATTGTACACCACGGC
>CATILC010000270.1 GCA_949516455.1 Flavobacteriia bacterium
GGGGCGAGCAATGAGAACCTGGAGGAACTCAAGCGAATTGAAAAAGGTCGGTTCCCGGGGGTCAAGGTATTCATGGGGTCGAGCACCGGGAACATGCTCGTGGACGATGAACGGATGTTGGAAGGGCTTTTCGGAGAACTGGATCAATTGATCATCACACACTGCGAAGACGAGACCACCATTCAAAACAATTTGGAAGCGGCCCGGCAGCGCTTTGGCGCAGATATTCCCATGGACTGGCATTCGCGCATCCGCAGCGAAGAGGCGTGTTATCTCTCTTCTTCGCGGGCGGTAGAGCTGGCACGCAAGAAAGGAGCCCGCCTGCATGTATACCATTTGTCCACTGAAAAAGAGACGGCACTCTTCGATAAAGGCCCGATCGAGGGCAAGAAGATCACGGCCGAAGCTTGTGTCCATCACCTGTGGTTCACCGACAATGACTATGCAGCCAAAGGCAGCCTGATCAAATGGAATCCGGCTGTTAAAACCGAGAGGGACAGGGCTGGGCTTTGGAAGGCGCTGCTGGACGACAGAATCGATGTGATCGCTACCGACCATGCGCCGCACTTGTTGGAGGAAAAAATGCAGCCTTATGAGAAGGCGCCCTCGGGAGGCCCCTTGGTTCAGCACTTTTTACCTGTCATGCTAGAATTCGTGCGTCAGGACAAGATCAAAATCGAATGGCTCATCCAACGCATTTGCCACAACCCTGCGACGCTCTTTCGAATTCAAGACCGCGGATACATACGCCCAGGCTACTATGCTGATCTGGTGCTTGTAGAACCATCGGCTCCCTGGACGGTCACCAGGGAAAACACGCTTTATAAATGTGGCTGGTCGCCCTTTGAAGGAACGAGCTTTAAGTCAAGAGTGGACAAGACGCTCGTCAATGGCCGCGTGGTCTATGACAGGGGGCGATTTGAAAAAAGTCCAACGGGAATGAGGCTGACGCATCATGCGGATTGATCGCATCATAGGAATACTGTTATTGGCGACGTCCTGCCAGCCACCTGAGCCGCTTCCGGAAGGCATCCTGGACCACAATGCCATGGTGGAGCTGATGCTCGATGTGCACCTAGTGGAAGGCGCCCGCACAGGAGTGACCATTTCCAACGACTCGCTCGGTATCGATGCGTACCACCGCACCGTCATGCTCAACCATGGTTTGGACTCCATCGGTTACCAGGAGAATTTTCAATACTACAGCGCGCGCCCCGCAGAATTCGAGCGCATTTTCAGCGAAGTGATCGAGCGCTTAACGGTCATGCAAAGCGAGATGGGCCATTGATCAGCCCAAGTGCCGGCAGATGAATTCGACAGTTTCCTCGACCGGTCGATAGTTCATTGAAAGCGCATCGACAGACCTTTGATTGCTGTACCGCGAGATTCGTTGTGCACTGGCTGAGGTTTCCAAGGTGATGGTCGCCTTTCGTCCGCCCGTCTTTTCTCTGAGCCAATGAGCGATCCGAATGGCATGGATCATCCAGGGCCTGGCGGCGCGGTGCGGCGGAGGAAGGCCCATGCTCCGAGCGATCAGCGTGAACAACTCCTTGTAAGCCATATTCTGGGCGATGAGAATGAAACGCCCTTGGTGGGGCCTTTCGATGGAGTTTGACAGGGTGAGCAATGCAATCACCACATCCCGAACATCCACAAAGCCGTTCGTACCAGCAGTGAAAAAGGAAAAACCGCGGCGCACGAGACCAAAAATGCTGCTGCTTCCTTCGTCGCCGAAGCCCGGACCCAGAATGATCCCCGGGTTGACAATGGAGGCATTCAGTCCTTCTTCACGGGCACGCCAGACTTCGAGTTCTGCCAGATACTTCGACTGGGCATAAACCGATTGATCCGGATCGTCTTTCCAAACGCTCGATTCGTCCAGGAGGGCATCCCGTTGTTCTTCCGGAGGCCAGCCAAGGGTGGCCACAGAACTCAGGTGGTGAAAAGCCTTCACCTTCTGAACAAGCGCTTCGTTGACCAGATAGCGGGTCATCAGTGGATTGTCGGTCAGCAGACGCTGCTTATCGTCTGCGTGAAAGGAGACCTGTGCGGCACAATGGAATACTTCATCAACGCCCCCAAGAAGAGCCTCTGTGCCGGAAGGATCGGTCAGATCGGTTTTCACCCACTCAATGCAGGAGAAGAGTTGTTCGGGCGAGGCGCTGTAGATCGAGAAGATCTGAAGCACATACGCCTTTCGATCGTCGCTTCGGTAGCACGCGCGAACCGTTTTACCCATTTCCGCCAGGCGGAACAGAAGATGGGACCCGACAAGACCGGTTCCACCAGTGACCAGGATCATGGCCTAAAGATAGCGGGAACCGCCTTCGTCCCCCTCTGAAAGGAAAGCTATTTTTGGGGTCTTAAGTAAAGGATCATGAGCTCATTTGTGGAAGAGATGCGTTGGCGCGGAATGGTACACGACGTGATGCCGGGAACCGAAGAGCTGCTGGAGAAGGAGCAGGTATCGGGTTATATCGGCTTCGACCCGACAGCCGATTCACTGGGCGTGGGCAATCTGGTACAGATCATGACCCTCGTGCATTTTCAACGGGCCGGACACAAACCGATCGCGCTTGTGGGTGGCGCAACGGGAATGGTGGGCGACCCTTCCGGAAAGAGCCAGGAGCGGAACCTACTCGACCTTCAAACCCTTGAGGACAACCTGCAAAAACAGAAGGCCCAGCTCGAGAAATTTCTGGACTTTCAATCTGGAAGCAATGCGGCGGAGATCGTCAACAATTACGACTGGTTCAAAGAGTTTGGTTTTCTCGGATTCATTCGCGAAGTGGGGAAGCACATGTCCATCAACTACATGCTGGCCAAGGACTCCGTAAAGAGCCGGCTCGAGCAGGGCATGTCTTTCACCGAATTCAGCTACCAACTCATTCAAGGGTATGATTTCCACCATTTGTGGAAGGAAAAAGGTGTGAAGCTGCAGATGGGCGGAAGCGATCAGTGGGGCAACATCACCACGGGCACAGAACTCATTCGCCGGATGTCAGGAGGGGAGGCTTTTGCCTTGACCACTCCCTTGATCAAAAAGTCAGACGGAACGAAGTTTGGAAAGTCAGAGGGCGGAAACATTTGGTTGGCCCCTGAGAAGACGAGTCCGTACAAGTTTTATCAGTTCTGGCTCAATGCAGCCGATGAGGATGCGGGTGGATTCCTCAGGATCTTCAGTTTGAAGAACAGGAACGACATTGAAGACTTGGAAAAAGAGCATCAGCAGGCGCCACATCTACGGATATTGCAAAAGGCTCTGGCGGAGGAGGTGACCCAAAGGGTACATGGAAAAGACGCGCTGGACAAAGCCATCCGTTCTTCCCAGATATTGTTTGGAAAGGCCACGGAGGAAATGCTGCGCGAACTGAATACCGAGGAGCTGCTGGATATTTTTGAAGGCGTTCCTCAGTACGAAGTCCCAAGATCAATTCTGAGCGAAGGCCTCCCGATCATCGAATTGCTCGCTGAGCGAAGCCAGATATTCTCCAGTAAGGGCGAGGCGAGAAAGATGCTGCAGGCCAATGGCGTGGCGCTCAACAAGGTCAAGGCAGCTCCGGATCAAAAGGTGACCCCATCAGACCTGCTCAATGATCGTTTATTGCTTGTACAAAAGGGAAAGAAGAACTATTTCCTGGTCACCTTCAACTGAGCAGTCAAAAGGAAACGTAATCGTACATGACGTCCCGAATGCGCTCATGTATTTCGGGCCGGGCCTTCTGAAAATAATAGAAACGGTACGGCGACTCTTCCTTTTGGTTCTTGATCTTGGGCGCCTCGAAAGGGATGTTGGCACTGGTGATCACGCAGTATGGGCGCGAACCTCTTAGAACGATGATCATTCGAAACGGCTCGCGGTCTCCATAGTATTTGAGTGCCCGACCTGTCTGCCGCTTGATCATGAAGGTGAAATCCTCCTCCTCGCGTTCCTCAAAGTCAAGACTTTCGAAAAGGGCTTCCAGCCGCGCTTCCTGGGCCGTTCGCGACTTCGTCTTCAGTATATCTCCATACTCGATCTCAGGAATGGAGGAAGAGTGAAAACGCGTCTTGTGCAATCGCCCTGTCAGCTCAATTTGACGATAGCCCCTAAAGCGACGCATGTCCCAGATCGAATCGGGAACGTCTTCGATCTCCGCGAATGTCTTTCCGATGGTGTCCAGATCTTCATTGAACAGCAAACTTCCTTCGGACAGGATGCCGTCGACAAAGTCCATTTTTTGGACAAAAGCCACAAGATGGACGGTGTAAAAGCCATTGCCCTGAGGCAGTGCACAAACAGAGACGTCTGGGCGCAATTGAAACAGATCGACTTTTCCGCTGGGGTCGGTCAGCTCGGTTTCGGAATCTGTTGTCTGGGCAGACACGAGCCATCCCAGCAGCAGCAAAGAGAAAAGAGAAACATTTTTCAAATTCATACCACTAAGAGATTACAGCCGCGAATATCTGAACGATCCATTCGCCCGAGCACCGCCACGCCTTCTTTTCTTTTTTCACCAATATCATCGGTGGCAATGAAGCAACAAGAGTGCCAGTTGGCCAGGTCGATCACGTTGATGCAGCCTCTTTTTTTGGAATTGGTGGTATCCAAGGGGTTTCGCGCGTCCCGGATCCGTAGCTGCATCCACGGTGGGCAGACAAAGCCGCGTTCAGCTGTAGCATAAGCCTGAGAAAGCATTTCGGTCATGCCGTATTCCGAATGGATGAGGTCCACACCCAGTATGGACTGCAACTCGCGGTGCAGTTCGGCCCGCACACGCTCTTTCCCCTTTCCCTTCATGCCTCCGGTTTCCATGACCAGGACATGGCTCAGGTCCATCGGACCGAATGAAGCGAGATCCAAAAGCGCATAGGAGGCTCCGATCAGAAGAGGAGCGGGCTGACAGCCCTTAAGGCCCATCAGTCGCCGGATCAGCTGCTTTCGATCGTCCAGAAAAAAACCATTGCGCTCATGACCAGAAACATCCATCCAAATACGGCACATTTCCACCAGCGAAGAGTCTCCGTTTTCAAGGTAGTGGGGCAAAAGAGCGAGAATCGGTCGGCCTTCCAAAGGGCCATAAAGAAGCTCAAATGCTTCGCGGCTGAACACCCGATAGATTTGAAGAGCCTCTTCAGTCAGGGAATGTGTCGAACGAGGACCTTGGGTGCCGCTGCTGAGAAAGCGCTTCTGTACGACGGCCTTATTTTGGAGAACACTGTGGGATTTGAAAAAAGAGATCGGGAGGAAAGGGATGTCCTCCAAACGATGGACCGCATTGGATTGAACGCCAATTTGCGTGCACCATTCGGAGTAAACGGGCGTGTGCACAGACTGGTGGCGGAAGGCGTCAATGGCCATTTTTTCAAATGAGTCTGCATCCGAAATCGAGGCGAGTCTATCTTTGAGAGAGGGCAAACGAAAGCGATGGTTTCAACGTTCAGTTCAAAGATGCACAAGCTTTACTTGTTGTTGGTTCTTATTTCGGCTTTCTCGTGCATCGACGAAAAGCAGTTTTCCAATGTTCCTTTTCTGCGTTTCGAAGGGTCGGAATGGATACAGGTTCAGGTCCAAGGTGTCGGCACGGTCGACAGACTCCGGGTCAAGCTGTATCTCACGGATGGCGATGGAGATATTGGGCTTGAGGACGACCAAACAGATCCGCCTTTCGATGCAGATTCCCCTTTCCACTACAACTTGTGGGTGCGTTATTTGGAACAGTCCGGAGACACACTGCTGGAACTCCCAGACACTGAATTTTCCATCCGCCTGCCCGATCTGACGCCCAAGGGTCAGAACAAGACCCTGGAGGCCGAAGTCGAATACGATATCGATCTGTCTCAGGCCGCATCGGACAGCGTGGAATTTCGATTTATCCTGGTGGACCGCAGCCTTCAGTTGAGCAATGAGGCAAGCAGCGGACTCATTTCGTCCACCCCCTAATCTTTGGCGTTCCGCTTTTCTTTTCCAAAGGCAAGTTCTCGGGACACACGCTCCACATGATCCCCAAGCCGCTCAAGTTCATTGATGAGGTCGTGGTAATACAGACCGCTTTGGACCTTGAGCTTTTTGCGCCCCATAAGCTGCAGGTAATTGCGGTGAAGCTGTTTGAATTGGCTGTCCACCTCCTTTTCTTTCAGAACCACAGCTTCTTCGTCAATGTCTTTTGGATCGCTGGCCAAGTTGGTATTCATCAGGTCGAGGGCTTCCTGAACCAGGCTCATGAAACTCACAAGGGTTTGACGAAGCTCAGGGGTGAAATAGGCTTTTTCCTTTTTGCTGCGCACCATGAATGAACCGATCTTCAAAATGAGGTCACAACTGCGCTCGAGGTAGTTGCTCGCCGCCAGGATGGCCCTGATTTGCCCGCTGGCCCTGGGGCTGATCTCTGTCGAACTGATCTGCGAGAGATAATCAGCGATCTCGATCTCCATCTTATCAGTGATCCGTTCGATCCGTTCGATCTGCTGAAGGAATTGCATTTGTGCCCGAGCATCGGCTTCCAAAAGGATCCGGGACAGATAGCTATAGGCCTTGTTGACTTGCTTGCCGAACCGGACCAATTCTCGCTGGGCTTCAACAATGCTGAGTTCGGAGGTGCCCATCAGCCGAGCCGACAGAAATTCAAGTGAGTAGATGTCGTCGCCTTCAACCTTGGAAGGCAGGAGTTTGGTGAGCCAGTTCATAGAACGCCGCACCATATCCGTAAAGACGAACAGAAGCACATTGAGCAAATTGAAAAGCGTGTGGAAAGCGGCCAGGCTCAAAGTGTAAATGGTGCGCTCGTTTGCCAGATCGCTATTTACCGTCTCAGCGAAAGAAGTGATCAGCGGGGCGAGGACGGGCAGAAGGAAGAACATCCACACACTCCCGATCAGATTGAACAAAAAATGAAATCGGGCCACTCTTTTTCCGTGCACATTGGCCACCACGGCCGCGAGATTGGCGGTCATGGTCGTTCCTATGTTCTCACCGAGTATCAGGGCCATTCCCGAAGGCAGACCGATCCACTCCTGGCTGATCAGCAAAAGTGTGAAAGCCGTGGTCACACTGGAAGATTGAAGGATCATGGTGAAGACCACACCTATCGAGATGAACAGCAGGGAGGAGAAAAGGCTGTCGAAATAGGTGTCCGTGGGTCCGCCGAACTCTTGCATCAGGCCGATCAAGGGAAAGGACTCGTCCAGGCGGGGAATTCCTTCTTTCAAAAGCCCCAATCCAAGAAAGAGCAGTCCAAAACCGATCACACTCTCACCCAAAGCCCGGAGCTGCTCCTTGTTGGTCAACAAGAGGACCAGGCCCACTCCAACAAAAGGGAGTGAAATGGCCGACAAACTCAATTGTCCGAGGCCCAGAAGAGAAATGAGCCAGGCGGTCATCGTGGTGCCCACATTGGCACCCATGATCAGAAAAGCCGCCTCATTGAACGCCAGCATTCCAGCGTTCACCAAACTGACGACCATTACCGTGACGGCAGATGATGACTGGATCAGCGAGGTAGCCAAGAATCCAGTCGTCCAAGCCCCGAATCGGTTTGAAGCGACTGCCCGCAGCGCTTTTCTCAAACCACTTCCCGCCATTCGCTGCACGGCATCGCTCATGACCTTCATCCCATAAATGAAGAGGGCCAGAGCGCCCAGAATATTCAGTACGAGGAGGACCATAGGCAAGAAA
>CATILC010000271.1 GCA_949516455.1 Flavobacteriia bacterium
AAATACGAACTCTTGGAAGAGCAGGCCACCTTGAGGAAGCAGCGATCGGTCTGAGTGGACACTGGCTATTCGGCTGAGCAGGCGCATACGCTCGTTCAGTGTCTGATCGCGCTGAAGAAAAAGACTGCCGAGGCTAAATGGGGAGGAAGACAAAGCGTTCGTTTCATGTGTTCCCTTCATCCTTTGCCGCAATCCGAACGAGAAACTCAATCCTGGCCGAGCGTTAAAATATCCGCGGACTCCCAATTGTTGAGACGCTTGGAGATTGGCGGGGTCGAGCATCTGTCGGTGGAGAATGAACCCGTCCACCTTGAGCCGGTCCGAACATTCGGCAGTGATCCGCAGTTCCTGCTCAAAGACGCCATTATCGGTACTCCGTTCGTAGAGCCTGGAGGTGCTGCTCGGATAATTCTTCGATATTTTCCGAAGGTGCAGGCCAAAGACCATTCGGGGAATCAGAGGAAGATGACTGCCTATGATCCAGGCTGCGCCGCCCTGGGATTTGAGGCTCCCCTCGGCATAGATCCGGTTCTTTTTCCACTGCAGCAGGTATTCAGCAGCCAGTACCTGTTCGGCCTCTCGACAGACTTTCCGCCGACCGTTGAGCAACTGCGTGCGGTATATCAGGCCTATGCGTTGGTGCTTTTTGGTCCAGCGCAGATAAGAGCCAAACAGACTCAGGCTCAAAGCGGATCGGCGTGCCCGTTCATTGAGCGTTCTGCTGTATCCACCGATGTCTACTTTAAGACCGGATTCCTGATCGATGGAACCGTTCAAATAGCGATGAGCGGCGATGAGCTCGAGTCGCCAATCCTGCCATCGCCATCGACTGGCCATTCCTTTGAGGTGGAGCATTTCCATGGCTCCGGAATACGGGGTCACGCCCCGCCCGTTCCACATGGGATCAGGCCCTGCCCGAAAATCCATGCGGCTGCCGCTCCACAGGCAAAGGCCCTGTCCCCATTGAACATGAAAGCTCCCGAGGATCAGCCGTTCGAGTCTTCTTTCTTTGGGCTGCCAAGCAATGAAGCCGGACCAATGATCGAATAGTCCATCGTCGATCGGTTCACCTGCATCTTTCTCCACGCACAGAGCCAAAGCCCATTCACGCCCAAGTTGCAGGCGTGTCTGGATCAGTAGATGATTTGGATCACCGAGGTAGGCAGAGCCAGGATGGCTACGTGGCGACAATAGATAACTCTGGTCAGCTGGTCTCCATTTTCTGGTCCACCTTAAAAGCGTGTGGCCGCGCATTCGGGTTTTTCTTTTTTTTCCCAAGGCGCCGATCGACTCGATCAGCCCGGGGTCGATCGCAGACAGGCGGTTCAGTTCCTGTCGGGTCAAAAAATCAAAGGCTTTCCATTCCATTGGACTCCTGGGCTTTCGATAGCGCAAGAGAAGCCTCAAGATCCTCGAGGCCACGAACAGATCCGTGCCGGTATATCGCGAAATCGTATCCAATTGGCGGGCCTTCCAAGTTTCTATGGACGTATCTGTTGCAGCAAAAGTGTCCCAGGCTGCTTGTTTCTCCGAAAGCAGGATGCCATCTGTGGCCTGATCGTCCAATGTGCGCAGCCACAAACTGTCGGATTGTCCCCAAATAGGTCCGAATACTTCAAAAAGAAGAATGGCGCATCCGAAAATGACCCTGCAGAATTCAGGAGCCATAGGCGATCTCAACTGCTCCAGCCCCTGGTCGGGCAGGGGACCACATGGCGGAAATGGCAATGGAGAAGGATCTTTCTTCCCATTGAAAGCCCCAGCCCAGGTGAAGAGGCAGTCCACCCAATCCGATAAACCCTGCGCATCCGTTCCGAAATCTTTGCAGCAGGCCAAAATGCCATTGGATCAGTGAAGAGGGCACTCCTCCCCATTCGACCATGACCTCTGTGCTGTTGTTGGCGATCCAATCGAGACCGACCCGAAAGGCAGAAGACGGGGTTTCATTATGCCATCCCTTGTGGTGGCGATGTCGCCAAATCCCAGACGCTGCCAGTAGGGGAGAAAATCGATAATGCGCCGAGACGGCAGTGGAATAAGCTGGCGCGAAACGGATGGATTCACTGGGAATATGGAGGCTATTTCGTTCAAAACAGATCCCGATGTGCAGCTCATTGAAGATCTTCCTGCCGTAGCCGAGGTGCATCACAAGATCATCGATACCAGGCTGCGCACGCTTTTGGAGTCCGAGGCCGATGCCTTGGTCGTTCCAGCAGTACTGGGCGGCCACGCCATGCGCGTGGATTCCCTGACCCCTTTGGGCCGTGGAGGAATACAGAGATAGCCCGATCTTTTTTTGTTCTGATTGTCCGAGAACGGCCGGATGATGATAGGACCTCCAGCTTCCTTCACTCAGCAGTCGACAGTTGCCCATCGCCAGACTTTGTGCACCCGGACCCAGCGTTTCAGAAGACTGCGCGCAGAGGGAACTAAAAAGGAAAAAGGGAAAGAGGGCAAATACTGCTACCTTCATCTAAGCATTTTTTTCAGCGCTATTCTACGTGAACTCCTCGGCCGTTATTAGACGTTTCCTGTGCATCGGTTCTGCCGTTGCATACCTTCTCGGGTCGGTTTTGCAGGCGAAGGGGACGGAGCCCGACGAGAACTGGCTTCTCGAGCTGATTAGCTGGAATGGAAAGATGCCCGAGGTGGAGGTGTCCCGGCTGGCCGTTGGGCCGTCAGGTCGGCTTTGGATCGCCACAGAAGGCAATGGAGTTTTCAATTGGGACGGGCGTCAGCTGGAGGGCATCACTGGTTTTGAATCTCGATTCATCAGCGATATGGTCTTTCATCAAGACCAACTCTATCTGTCCACAGACAAAGGGGTATTTGCACTGTCCTCGTGGCCGTATCGATCGCAACGGATCGATCTGCAACCGGATTTTCCGGCCTTGTTGGCCTCTTCAGATTCCACCCTTTTCATCCTTTCTGCCAGCGGGAAGTTGCAGGACATAAAGGGACGAACACATTCGAATTTCTTTCCGGCAAGCGAAAGTGTTTTGGATTTTTTCCATGCACCGGGCACAGGGCTCATCGCCGAGACGGAGGACTTTCAGTGGGTCCATCGGGAGGGGCAATGGAGGAAACTCAATGCGCAAGACAGCGTGGAGAGCAGGCGATCAAGAGTCTTGAAACAGAGGGATCTGTTGCGTTCGTTTGGCATCAAGCCGGACCCCAACAGCATGGCCTTTGCTCTGGAGCAGATCTGGTCGGTGAGCAGCAGCGGCCTTTGGCATGTCTACAGGGAGGAAGCCATCGAACGCAGGTGGCCGCTGGCGACGTCCTTTCCAGACGATCGTCTGGAGCTTCCAGCTGATGCAGGAGTGATCCTCGACCGAACAGCTGACTTGGATGGATACTGGTGGGTGGGGACGGAAAGTGGACTATATCGAGCAGGGGCTCAGGGAGTGGAGCAGATAGCCCTGCCGGCGCGCGATCCCTTTGTCTTTTGCGTGCGCCCATTCAATGATCTTTGGGTGGGAACGGGGGAAGCCTTGCTGAGCCGGGCAGAAGGTGCAGACTGGAAGCGTTGGGAAGTGCCTGCCGTGGTCGATATGCAGCCCGATACAGAGGGAATTTGGTGCATCGATCTTTCAGGAGCTCTCTTTCGGATCCGTTTGGACGGAGCTGTCCAGCGGCTTGAAATGAGCGCTGTCCTGGTGGGCCTGGTCAAATTGGGCAGTAGGGTATTCGCTGTTTCTCAGCAGGGCGAACTCATCGATCTGAACAACACCTCTTCAGTACGGCAGTTGGTTCTAAAGTCGGTCGGAAGCGTTCAGAAGATGGATGTCCTTGGGCGTCGTATGGCTTTGGTGACCAACTCTGCCGTCTTGATTTTTGACATCAAAGACAGTCTGTTCCCCATGGGCAGTCTCAGCAGAAATATTCACTACGTTCAGCGAACAGAAGTGCCCGAACCGCTCTGGCTGGACGATCAACGATTGGCTCTTTCATCATGGACGGGCTGGGCTTCCTGGGATATTGGAGGTCTGCCGCAACCGCCCAGACCCATCATTCAGGAGGTCCAATTGGCACAGGCAGAAGGCCTGGCAGGTGACATGTCCTCATTTGCTGGCGGAGATGTCCGCTATGAATTGCCTTACGACAAAAGCTTCATTCGCTTGAAACTGGGTGTCCCGCTAACCGCCGATTCTCGTTTGTGGTCTTTCGGCTATCGATTGTTCCGTGGCGATCGCCTGGTTTCGGAAGAACAAGTGGGGGCAGAGGTGCTCATTCCTTCCATTGGTCCAGGGGAGTACACTTTGCGATTGTTCACATTTGACGGGCGGACGGGATCAGAATCACCGGCTCTGAACATGCGCTTCAAAGTCTTTCCTCCGCTTTGGCAGAGATGGTGGTTCTATCTGTTGCTGGCATTCATTGTGGGATCTGTCGTTTGGATCTGGGCACGGAGAAGGGTGCGGCGCATTCGCGAAGAAAACAGGATCCGCGAGGAGATGGGACGGCTCGAGGCAACTGCTTTGCGCATGCAGATGAATCCACATTTCATATTCAATGCGCTCGAAAGCATTTCCAATTTCATATTGGGTAATAAAAAGAAGGAGGCCAT
>CATILC010000272.1 GCA_949516455.1 Flavobacteriia bacterium
CCGCAGCCGCCTGATCGAGCAGATCGGTATCCAGCGACCTTCGGATGTACCAGCTCAATGGTTCACTGAAGGCATCCTTTGTTGAATGTATATGGTATTCATAAGAGCGCGATATGGCGCTGAAACGCGCATGCGCATCCTCCGCCACGGCCCGTATTTCATCAATTCCAATGCCTGGGTGCAGATAGGCGTTCAGGCGGTACATCAACTGCGAAGCATCGACCGGGTGTTCCGCGTCAAAATGCGCCCACATCTCGCGGGCATGTACCCCCGCGTCCGTTCGTCCTGCGCCGATCACTTCCGTGGGCTTTCCCAGCAGATGCCCCATGGCCCGCTCAAGTTCTTCCTGGACCGTGGAAGCGTTGGGTTGTTTTTGCCATCCATGAAAAGATGCGCCCTGGTAATGAAGCCGAATGAAGTACCTATTTTTCAACCTTCGTGGATCAAGGTCAAAAATAAAGCGGCATGCGCAAGATCCTTCTGATGTCGGACACACATTCCCATTGGGATGATTCACTGAAGACGTACTGTGCAGCTGCGGATGAGATCTGGCACGCGGGCGATATTGGATCGGACCATTGGGCAGAGCAGCTACGCGCCCACCAAACCCTGCGCGCAGTGTATGGAAACATTGACGGAACCGACATCCGAAGCACCTATCCGGCCCTGCTCGATTTTGAAGTGGAAGGAGTCCGTGTACACATGCGTCACATTGGTGGCTATCCTCCACGCTACGCAAAAGGCGTGGCGGCCCATCTGAACGAGCACCCTTGCGATCTGATGATCTGCGGGCACTCCCACATTCTCAAGGTGATCAGGGACCAAAAAAAAGATCTGCTGCACATGAATCCCGGAGCAGCAGGACTGCACGGGTTCCACAAAAAAAGGACGATGCTCCGCTTCACGCTTGACAAGGGAGGCATCCACGACTTGGAAGTCATCGAACTGATCCGACGCCCCTAGCGAAACCGATCGACGGAGCGAACGAGTTCTTCGTCTTTCTGTATGGCTTTATTCGCAAGAGAGATGAGTATGATCACCGGCAGCGGTGCCACCAGTGCATAGCCGGGCTTCAGCGGTTCTGTCTGAGAAAAGAGGTAGGCGTCGAAAAGAAAGACCGCAAATCCGAGAAGGATGATCAGGCGACCCAAGATGAATTGGGACTTCCGCTTTTTGAAATTGAAAAGATTGAAAAGGATGAGCAACAGCATGAGCAGCATCAAAACCAAAGAGACGGGGCATTCATACAGACCCAGGCCTTCGGGTACATTTTGGAGTTCAGGAAGCAAAAAGCAAAGCGACAAGAGGATCGATGCCAATCCCATATACAGACTTTGGACGCGTTGAAACATGAAAGAAATTTTGCCCAAGTTAGGTCGGGGCTGCGTTTTGATGAAAGTTGTATTATTGTCTCAGCATCAAGCCTGAGACATTCACGCCATTGATGCCTATTGTCTTAACGATCCTTCTTCCAACTTCAGGCTTTTCTAGATGTCCGACCTCGACAATCTGCAGAGTAAAAAACTTCCGGAGCTGCAGTCCATCGCTGAACAACTTCAAGTTCCCAAGTTCCGCTACCTGCGCAAACAGGATCTCATAGATGGGATCCTTGCTGCCTCGGCTTCAGTCGCTACTGCGAAAGAAACAGATGCCGGCCAGAAGACAGATCCCGAAGCACAAACGGACGATACACAGAAAACGCCAGGCGCAGACCACCACGAATCACGCGGTGGCAGAGGGCGCAAGAGAAGACCGCGCTACCCAAGAGAGGAAGAATCCGCCAAGGCCGAACAGGCCTCAGAAGAGAGGGAAGTTTCGTCTGCAGCTTCAACATCCGGGGCAAGCGAACAAAGCCGAGCGCCCCATCCAAATCAAGAGCGAAAGGAACGACGTGAGTTCAAGCCAGGACAGCGAACACCTTCTGCGCATTCGCAGGCTCGGGATCTGGTCGGTGCAGTGGAAAGTGAAGGCGTGCTGGAGATCATGCCGGACGGCTATGGATTCCTGCGCTCATCTGACTACAATTACCTCAATTCACCGGACGACGTCTACCTCGCACAAAGTCAGATCAAAAACCTGGGACTGAAGAGCGGAGATACGGTCAAGGGATATGTGCGTCCACCGCGGGAAGGCGAGAAGTATTTCCCACTGATCAAGGTCGTAGAGATCAACGGAAGAGAGCCTGACTACGTGCGGGATCGCGTGGCATTCGAGCACCTCACACCGCTCTTCCCTGAAGAAAAATTCAACATCACCGATAAAGAGAGTACGATGAGCACGCGCATCATCGACCTCTTCTCCCCCATTGGCAAAGGGCAGCGCGGAATGATCGTCGCCCAGCCCAAAACCGGCAAAACCACGCTCCTGAAGGAAGTGGCCAATGCCATCGCAGCCAACCACCCAGAATCCTATCTGATCATCCTGCTTGTGGACGAACGCCCGGAAGAGGTCACAGACATGGTGCGAAATGTGGATGCAGAGGTGATCGCCTCCACATTCGATGAGCCAGCTGACCGCCACGTGAAAGTGGCCAACATCGTTTTGGACAAGGCCAAGCGAATGGTCGAGTGCGGACATGATGTGGTGATCCTGCTCGACTCCATCACACGACTGGCACGAGCCTACAATACGGTCTCGCCCGCGTCAGGAAAAGTATTGTCCGGAGGTGTGGATGCCAATGCATTGCATAAACCCAAGCGTTTCTTCGGTGCTGCTCGGAAGATCGAGAACGGTGGATCACTAACGATCCTTGCAACGGCACTGATCGACACCGGATCGAAAATGGACGAAGTCATTTTTGAAGAATTCAAGGGAACCGGTAATATGGAAATGCAACTCGACCGCAAGATCGCCAACCGACGCATCTGGCCGGCCATCGACCTCCAGTCCAGCGGCACGCGGAAAGAAGATCTGCTTCTGAGCAAGGATGCGCTCCAACGGATGTGGATCCTCCGACGCCATCTTTCCGACATGAATCCTGTCGAGGCTATGGAATTCCTCGAGGACCGCATGCGAAATACCAGGAGCAATGAAGAATTTCTGGTCTCCATGAACGGTTAAACAGCGTTCACACCGCTTCCAATTCAGTAGAGAATACACCCCCGATGGCTCCCTCTTGAAAAGAGGAGGACCCAACCAGATCCAAGCCCTCGCCAATGGGATCCGGAAGGGAAGAAATATTGCATAAACCGTTGAGAATACATCTGCGCAAACAGCGGGTCTCCGCATGCCCAAGCCGTACATTTGAATTAGAAAATTTTGAAAATGGAAAGACACGAATGCCTCATCATTGGTAGCGGCCCAGCAGGCTACACTGCGGCCATTTATGCGGCCCGGGCAGATCTTCACCCCGTTATGTACACGGGAATGGAACCTGGCGGTCAATTGACCACCACAACAGATGTCGAGAATTTTCCGGGCTATCCGGATGGGGTCACCGGACCAGCAATGATGGAAGAATTGAAGAAGCAATCCGAGCGCTTTGGAACGGACGTGCGATTTGGCCTGGTCACCAAGGCCGAGCTATCGGATCAGGAAGGAGGCTGGCACAAGTTGACAGTGGACGAAAACACGGAGATCGAAGCGCGCACGGTGATCATCAGCACCGGAGCCACCGCCAAATACCTCGGACTTGAAGCCGAACAAAAGTACGCTGGTCATGGGGTCTCTGCCTGTGCCGTTTGCGATGGATTCTTTTTCAAGGGAAAAGATGTGGTCATTGTCGGCGGAGGAGATACCGCAGCCGAAGAGGCCACTTATCTGGCCAAGTTGTGCGGGAAAGTGACCATGCTTGTGCGGAGGGATGAATTGCGTGCTTCCAAGGCCATGCAAAACCGTGTGTTTGCTACAGAGAATATTGAGGTCCTTTGGAATACAGAAGCCGTAGATCTAGAGGGCGAAGGTGCTGTGGAAACTGTCGTGATCAAGAACAACAAAACCAGTGAAGAAGACCGGATCGCCGCACAAGGATTCTTCCTGGCGATCGGCCACAAACCCAATACCGAGCTGTTCTCGGGCCAGTTGGATATGGACGACACGGGATATCTGATCACTGCATCCGACTCAACGGCGACCCGCTTACCGGGCGTATTTGCCTCTGGGGATGCGCAGGACAAGGTTTACCGACAGGCTGTTACTGCCGCTGGGACGGGGTGTATGGCGGCTTTGGAAGCTGAGCGCTATCTGGCCACACTCGACTGAGCAATCGCTCCTATCGATCGATTCTCAGGACTTCCGGAAATTCAGGAAAGTCGATCGGATGATGGACAAGCAATCATCCATTTGAGCTGAAGTCAATACAAGTGGTGGAGCAAAGCGGATGATGTTGCCATGAGTGGGTTTGGCCAACAGCCCATTTTCCTTCAAGTCCATGCAGATGTCCCAGGCCGTGGAACTCTCTGCAGTGTCGTTGATCAGGACAGCATTCAGCAGACCTTTGCCCCGCACACTGAGGATCAGATCGGTCTCCTGCATCAGTTCTTCGATCCCCTCCCGGAATCGCTTTCCGAGCGCCCGCGCATTTTGCGTGAGCTTTTCTGATCGGATGACCTCCAGGGCTTCAATGGCCACCCGACTGGCCAGTGGATTCCCCCCAAAAGTGGAGCCATGCTGACCGGGCTTGATCACTTTCATGACCGCGTCATCCGCCAAAACAGCAGAGACGGGATACATTCCTCCGGAAAGGGCCTTCCCGAGGATGAGCAGATCTGGCTTGGTGTAGCTCGACTGCCGTTCACAGTGGCCTTCGCAGCTGCAGGATCCGCAAACGGCGAGAAGCGATCCCGTACGCCCGATCCCCGTTTGTATCTCATCGGCGATGAGCAAGACATTCTTTGCTCTGCAGAATTCTGCCGCACGAGAAATGAAATCCTCTGCGGGCGTGACCACTCCAGCCTCACCCTGAATGGGTTCAATAAGAAAACCCGCCACATTCGGGTCTTCCAGTGCGCGACTTAAAGCGTCTACATCATTGTATGGGATCTGTACAAAACCATCCGGATAAGGACCGAATCCCTGGTAGGAATCGGGATCTGTCGAGAAGGAGACGATAGTGGTCGTGCGGCCATGGAAATTATCTGAACACACAATGATCTTCGCTGAATCCTTGGCAATTCCTTTAACGTCATATGCCCATCTGCGGCAGATCTTGATGGCCGTCTCCACCGCCTCTGCTCCAGAATTCATGGGCAGCACCTTGTCAAAACCAAAGTAATCTGTTACGTACTCGGCATAGGCACCGAACACATCGTTGTGAAAGGCCCGTGAAGTCAGGCTCAGCCGGCTGGCCTGCTCCTGCAGCGCGTGCACCAGGCGCGGATGACCATGTCCTTGGTTGACAGCCGAATACGCACTCAAAAAATCAAAATATCGCTTGCCTTCCGGGTCCCACATATGCACACCTTCTGCCCTGCTCAAGACCACCGGGAGCGGATGGTAATTGTGGGCACCCTTTTCTTCCTCCAGCCGAATGGCTTCGTCCGTTCGATCAATGTGCGTTCGCATTTGTTTTTAAGTTTATCGCAAAGCTATAGCAAGGCGCCATTAACTCACTACGCTCATGCAGCTGATCCGAGAACACGGACCTCAGACAGAAGAACGCCTTTATCGTTGGATCGGAGAAGGAGAACACCTCCGACAGGACTTCAAGTTTGCCATCAACAATTCAAAAAAGATCGCGATGAGTCTTTCTGCTTTTGCCAATACGGAAGGAGGCCGGCTGCTGATCGGTGTGAAAGACAACGGGAAGGTCGCTGGCGTACACGCCGAAGATGAGATCCATATGCTGGAGGGCGCCGCCGAGTTGTATTGCACGCCAGCCGTGGATCTGAATATGACCATCATAGAACTGGAAGAAGGCGCCGAAGTGGTCTGCGCAGAGGTGGCCATCTGCACAAGTGGCTTTATCCGGGCACAAGGACCGGAGAACGATCACAAGGCCTATGTGCGCGTGGCCGATGAGAATATGATCGCCAGCCCACTACATCTTGAGTTGTGGAAGAGACGGGGAGCAGAGAGCGCCTTCGACCCGTCCACCTTTTCAGCACCCGACAAGGAGTTGCTTGAATTGCTCTCCTCGAAAGACGAATGGCGGTTGAATGCCCTTGTGAAACACTCCAAGTGGCAACGCAGGAAGGCCCTGCAAAGACTGGGCGACTTCCTTCACTGGAGACTCGCTGTTTTGAAGCGAGTGGAAAATGAATTCCGGATCTGTCCTGCCTGATCAGGCCTGACCTGTGGGTCCACCAAAGGGCATCGCCATGGTCGGCGGAGCCCCTTCATCTATGGTTCCGTGGGCCTCCTCGTAACGCTGGATATTCTCCTGAAGGGCATGGACCAAACGCTTCATGTGCTGCGGAGACAAAATGATGCGCGAACGAACGCGTCCCTTGGGCATCCCGGGCATCATTTGAACGAAGTCCACCACGAATTCCGAGGGCGAATGATTGACGATCGCAAGGTTGGAATAGATGCCGTCGGCAACTTCCTCCTTGATCTCGATGTTCATTTGCCCATCCTGTGAGGTCTCCTGGCTCATGCCTCC
>CATILC010000273.1 GCA_949516455.1 Flavobacteriia bacterium
ATCTTCATCAGATCCTCGGCCGTGGGATGGCCCAGCATTTCATGAGCCAGCTTGACCATGGGATGAAGTGCTGTGAGTCCTCCAACGGTTCCGAGCGCAAGTGGCAGTTCGATCCAGAAACGAAAGCGGCCATCTTCCACGCTGCAGTGGGTCAGGCTGGAATAGAGACCGCTGCGGCTGGCATAGGTGTGCCCTGCCGCTTCTACGGCACGGAAATCATTTCCGGTGGCGATCACAACAGCGTCCACTCCATTGAAAATGCCCTTGTTGTGGGTGGTCGCCCGATAAGGCTCGATCTCTGCGATCCGAACAGCTCTTTGAAAGCGAGAGGCAAAATCCTCTGGCGCCATGCCACTGCCCTCGACGAGTTCCTCCACCGAGCATTCCACCTCAGCGCGCACCAGGCATTCGGGCGTATAATTTGAAAGGATCCGCATGATCACTTCCACCTCACGAGAGGCTGCGTCGATCTCCTCTGAAGTGCGAACGATCTCCTTCAGGGTTTCTGAGAAGCGTTCCAGACAAGAGTTGATGAAATTCGCGCCCATGGAGTCACAGGTCTCGAAGTGCGCCTCCAGTTGAAAATAACCAGGCTCCGCAGCCGTCTTGTCGATGAGTTCGATCTCCTGAATGCCGCCGCCTCTTGCCCGCATATTGGCTGTAATGCCGGATGCATCCGTGTAAAAGCGCTCCTTGTTCTTTTCGAACACCTGCTTCAGTTGAGTGAACGAACCTTGATAAATGAAATGGACATGGCCCACTTTGCGGGTGCTGATCACTTCCGCCTTGAAGCCGCCCCGATCGAACCAGAAGCTCGCAGCTTTGGAAGCCGCTGCTACCACAGAACTCTCCTCAATGGCCATCGGCAAGGTGAATACCTTTCCGTTGATCTTGAAATTCGGCGCGACCCCAAAGGGCAAGTAGTAATTGGTGAGTGTATTTTCAATGAATTCGTCGTGCAGCTTCTGACGTTTTGATTCTGAATGCCAATAGGTCTTCAAAAGACCAATCGCCGCTTCCGGATCTTCAAAATGCCTGTGCGCCAGCCATTCGATCTTGGCCTCTTTGCTCAGCTTGGAAAATCCTTTGATCTGTTCTGACATATGACGACGATGTACTTAATTAACCCGAATGGCCAAAAACTTGTTCGGCTGCAGTAAAGGACAAATCTAAAGCGTCTCTGCGGAGCGAACCCCCACAGCAGAGACAGATCAAGACCCATGAGAATGCAGCCTTGGCAATTGTCCAAAAAAATTCCAGGACCATAGACGTCCCGAACACGCCCGCTCCTATTTTCGCTTACAGCAATATGGATTTCTCAAAAGAACTGAACGAACCCCAATTTGAAGCTGTGGAAGCTATGGATGGCCCAGTAATGGTCATCGCCGGAGCGGGTTCAGGGAAAACAAGGGTACTCACCTACCGAATCGCTCATTTGCTTCGCGCCGGAGTGGATCCATTTCAGATCCTTGCGCTCACCTTTACCAACAAGGCAGCGAGGGAAATGAAAGAGCGCATCGGGCAGCTCGTGGGCTTTGCAGAGGCCCGGAATCTTTGGATGGGCACCTTCCACTCGGTATTTGCGCGCATCTTAAGAGCCGAAGGAGGACGACTCGGTTATCCGCAGAGTTTCACCATTTACGACACTGAGGACAGCAAGAAGCTGTTGACCACCCTGGTTAAAGAAATGGGGCTCGACAAAGACCTCTACAAGATCCGGACAGTTCAAAATAGGATATCCGCGTTCAAGAATTCCCTGATCACGCCGGATGTGTATCTGCAGGAACCCGAACTGTAGCATCAGGACAACGCTGCCAAGATGCACCAAATGGGTGCGCTTTATTCTGCCTACTGCGATCGGTGTTTCCGTGCCGGAGCCATGGATTTTGACGATCTGTTGCTCAAGACCAATGAG
>CATILC010000274.1 GCA_949516455.1 Flavobacteriia bacterium
ACGCTCAGGTCCATGTCGGCCAGCTTGGTCTTCAGTAGCTGACGCATACGGATCACTTCCTCATCGAGATTTTCGATATCGGTTGGCGCCGTCTCCTCCAAAGCGATCTTCTCATCGGAGAAGAGCATGAAGTGATGGATGAGGATCTTGGCTGCCTCGGTCAGCGCCTCTTTTGGATGAATGCTTCCGTCGGTAACGATCTCAATGATCAGTTTCTCGTAGTCTGTCTTTTGTTCGACCCGGAAGTTTTCAATGCTGTACTTGACGTTCTTGATCGGCGTGTAAATGCTGTCGATGAAAATGGTGCCAAGGGCTGCATTGCTCTTCTTGTTCTCTTCTGCGGGCACATAACCGCGGCCCTTCTCGATGGTCAACTGCATTTCAAGCTTCACGCCCTTGTCCAGGTGGCAGATCACCTGATCGGGGTTGAGTACCTGAAAGCCCGAAGTGAACTTTCCGAGGTCGCCTGCGGTGATCTTTTCCTGTCCGGAGAAGGAGGCGGTCATTGTTTCCCCTTCGTTTTCCTCGATCTGTCTCTTGAATCGAACCTGCTTGAGATTGAGCACGATCTCCGTCACATCTTCAACTACGCCCTGAATAGTGCTGAACTCATGTTCGACGCCACTGATGCGCAGGGAAGTGAAGGCAAAACCTTCGAGCGAGCTCAGCAGAACACGGCGGATCGCATTGCCCACTGTGAGGCCGTAGCCAGGTTCTAGTGGACGAAATTCGAATTGTCCCTCTGTTTCCGTAGAGTGGTTGAGGATTACTTTGTCCGGCTTTTGAAAATTCAGGATGGCCATACTTCTTTTTTAGTGATGATTACTTAGAGTACAATTCTACGATCAGCTGCTCCTTGACATTTTCAGGGATCTGATCGCGCAGTGGATCCTGGAGGTAGCGACCTGACTGTGCCGCTGAGTTCCACTCGATCCATTCGTACTTACTGTTGTTTCCTTCCAGCGACGCTGTGATCGCGGAAAGAGAGCGTGAGCGTTCACGTACTGAAATGGTATCTCCGGGGAGCACGTGATAGGAGGGAATGTTCACTTGCTTGCCGTTGACCATGATGTGCCTGTGGCTGACGAGCTGTCGGGCTGCCCGACGGGTAGGGGCAATGCCCATGCGGTATACCACATTGTCCAGACGCGCTTCGCAGAGCTGAAGTAGGTTTTCACCAGTGATGCCCTTCTGCCTCGAGGCTTTTTCGAAGAGGTTGCGGAATTGCCTTTCCAGAATGCCATAGGTATACTTGGCCTTCTGCTTCTCAGCAAGCTGAACCGCATATTCGGATTTCTTTCCTCTCTTGCGGGCAAGCCCGTGCTGTCCTGGAGGATAGTTTCTGTTGTCGAACGCGCTGTCCGGGCCGAAAATCGGGTCTCCGAATCTGCGGGCTATCTTGGTTTTTGGGCCTCTGTATCTTGCCATGATCTCGTTTCTCTGTCTCTAATTGGTATTAAACACGACGTCTCTTGGGCGGACGGCAGCCGTTGTGTGGGATCGGTGTCACATCTACGATCTCGGTGACTTCGATACCGCTGTTGTGCAAGGAGCGGATCGCAGATTCACGACCATTTCCAGGTCCTTTGACGAAAACGCGGACTTTCTTGAGCCCGGCTTCCATTGCCCGGCCAGCTGCATCTTCAGATGCTGTCTGGGCTGCATATGGTGTATTCTTCTTGGACCCGCGGAATCCCATCTTACCAGCTGAAGACCAAGAGATGACCTGGCCTTGCATATTGGTCAGGGAAATGATGATGTTGTTGAAAGAGGCGTTGATATGCGCTTCTCCAACAGCTTCCACTTTGACCTTTCGCTTTCGCGATGTGTTCTTTGTCGACTTTGCCATTCTTCAGTGCTTATTTAACCGCCTTTTTCTTATTTGCTACCGTCTTGCGCTTTCCTTTCCGCGTGCGGCTGTTGTTCTTGGTGTGTTGTCCGCGCAGCGGCAGTCCCAATCGGTGACGAATGCCACGATAGCAACCGATGTCCATCATGCGCTTGATGCTCATTTGTACCTCTGAGCGCAATTCTCCTTCGACCTTGAATCCCTCCTGAATGATGCCTCTGATCTTTCCGAGTTGATCGTCGTCCCACTCTTCGACCTTGATGTTGGGGTCGATCTGTGCTTCCTTGAGGATCATCTGCGCACGAGATCTGCCGATCCCGTAGATGTAGGTGAGCCCGATCTCTCCACGCTTGTTGCGCGGTAGGTCTATTCCTGCTATTCTGGCCATGAATTTCTTGCTTTAACCTTGTCTTTGCTTGAACTTCGGATTCTTCTTGTTGATCACGTATAGTTTGCCTTTGCGACGAACGATCTTGCAGTCGGCGCTTCTCTTTTTTAGGCTGGCTCTTACTTTCATTTTCTTTACTTTAATCAGTAACGATAGGTGATGCGTCCTTTGGAGAGGTCGTAAGGGGTCATCTCCAATTTCACTTTGTCGCCCGGCAGCAACTTGATGTAGTGCATTCTCATCTTACCTGAGATATGGGCCGTAACAACGTGTCCATTCTCCAATTCCACGCGGAACATCGCATTGGAGAGGGCTTCGATGACACTGCCGTCTTGCTCTATGACTCCCTGCTTTGCCATTTACACAGCGTTGGTTTGGTTGACTGCTGATGTCGTTCTGCTCTGCATGCGTCCAGACTTCATCAGACCGTCGTAGTGCCTGTTCAACAAGTAGCTTTCGATCTGTTGGAGGGTATCCAGAACAACCCCGACCATGATCAGCAGCGAGGTGCCACCGTAGAAATAAGAAAACTGGGTGTTTACTCCTGCAGCCATGGCGAAGGCTGGTACGATTGCGATGATCGCCAGGAAGATCGAACCCGGGAAGGTGATGCGTGAGAGAACTGTATCCAGAAATTCAGCGGTATCTTTTCCAGGTTTGATACCAGGGATGAATCCTCCTCCTCTTTTAAGGTCATCCGCCATCTGATTGGTGTTCACCTGTATGGCTGTGTAAAGGAAGGTGAACAGGATGATCATCAAGGCGAAGATGAAATTGTACCAAAATCCCTGAATGTTGCTGAACAGCGTGATCAAAGAACTTGCACCGCCGCCGTCTGCACCGGAGTAGGAGAGAACAGTGACCGGAATGAACATGATCGCCTGAGCAAAGATGATGGGCATCACACCTGCCGCATTGACCTTCAGGGGAATGTATTGTCTGCTGGAGGCTCCATACTGAACCCCGCCCTGTGTCCTTCTCGCATACTGAACAGGAATTCGCCGTACCGCTTGAACCAGACCGATGCTGAGCATGATCACGATCAGCAGTGCTGCGATCTCAACGATGAAGAGCACCAGACCTCCACCTTGAGGTCCCATCTTACTGGCGAGCTCCTGGAGAAAAGACTGTGGAAGCGTGGCAATGATCCCAACCATGATAAGCAGGGATATTCCGTTGCCGATCCCTTTGTCGGTGATGCGTTCTCCAAGCCACATGGCAAAAATGGTTCCTGTGGTGAGCACAACGATGGCCAGGGGCCAAAACAGGCCGCTTGGCAGGGTGATGGCCACATTCTGTGCGATCAGGTTGGCTATGTAGCCTGGTGCCTGGGCTGTGGTGATGGCGATGGTCAGCACACGGGTGATCTGATTCACTTTCCTTCTCCCGCTTTCGCCTTCCTTCTGCATCTTCTGTATGCTGGGCACAGCCATGCCAAGAAGTTGCATGACGATAGACGCTGAGATGTAGGGCATGATGCCCAGCGCTAGGATAGAGGCGTTGGCAAAGGCTCCTCCGGTGAAGGCATTCAAAATGCCGAGCAGTCCGCTGTTGGTCTGACTTCTCAATGCCTCCAAACTCTCTGGATCGATACCCGGCAAGACCACGTTGGAGCCTACTCGATAAATGAGCAACAATCCGAGGGTGAGCAGGATCTTGCTCTTCAGTTCCTCGATCTTCCAAATGTTCTTGAGGGTCTCTATGAACCTTTTCATGCCTGTTTATTCAACGTTTTCCGTACTTCCCCCGGCGGCTTCGATCGCCGCAGCGGCCGTCTTGGAGAATTTGTGAGCGGTCACTTTCAGCTTGGCTGACAGTTCACCCCTTCCGAGGATCTTGACCAAGTCTTTCTTGCCGACCAGGCCATTTTCGCGCAGGATCTCAGGAGTGACATCTCCTTTGATTTTCTTGTCATCTACCAGCTTTTGCAGTACATCGATGTTCACACCCGCATATTCCACGCGGTTGAAGTTCCTGAATCCGAATTTGGGTACCCTTCGCTGCAAAGGCATTTGTCCGCCCTCAAAGCCGATCTTACGGCTGTAGCCCGATCTTGATTTGGCGCCTTTGTGTCCGCGTGTGGAGGTGCCTCCTCTTCCGGAACCCTCTCCACGACCAACGCGCTTGTTCTTGCGTATGGAACCCTCTTTGGGTGATAAGTTGTGCAACGACATATGAAATTCGTTTAAGCTTCTAATTCTTCTACTTTCAAGAGGTGACGAACACGGTCCACCATCCCCATGATCTGAGGCGTTACGTTGTGCTCAACGCTTGAATTGATCTTTCTCAGCCCCAGTGCTTCCATGGTTTTCACCTGGCGCGATGGGCGCTTGATCGTACTTCTAATCTGTGTAAGACGGATCCTGGACATTTCGTTCGATTAACCGTTGAATACCTTACTCATAGCGATGCCCCTGCTGCGCGCCACTTCACGCGCGTCACGCATCATCATCAGCGCCTTGAAGGTCGCCTTGACCACATTGTGCGGATTCGAAGAACCCTTGGACTTCGCCAAAACGTCCTGAATGCCTGCACTTTCCAATACAGCGCGCATGGCACCCCCGGCGATCACTCCTGTTCCGTTCGATGCGGGACGGAGGAATACAGTCGCTCCTCCAAAACTGGCTTCCTGCTCGTGCGGAACACTCTGGTTCACCACTGGGATCTTGATGAGATTCTTTTTGGCGTCCTCGATGCCCTTTGTAATGGCCTCAGAGACTTCCTTGCTCTTGCCCATTCCATAGCCGGCAACGCTCTTTTCATCTCCGACGACCACGATGGCCGAAAATCCGAATGTGCGTCCCCCTTTGGTCACCTTGACCACGCGTTGGATTCCCACGACTCGATCCGTCAGCTCAAGGCCTCCAGGCTTTACTCTTTTGACGTTTTTGAATTCTTTCATGTCTTAAAATTTCAGTCCTCCTTCACGTGCGCCATCAGCCAATGCTTTCACTCTACCGTGGTAGAGGTATCCTCCGCGGTCAAATGCGCAATTTTCGATGCCCTTGGCTTTCGCCAACTCGGCGATCTTTTTCCCGACCGCTTCTGCTCTGTTTCTTTTATCGCCTCCAGCCTCGATATCTTTTTCCCGAGAGGAAGCGGTAGCCAGCGTCGTTCCGTTCACATCATCGATCAGCTGTACGTAGATCTCTTTGTTGCTTCTAAAGACGCTCAACCGGGGAGTGTCCGCAGTGCCCTTGATCACTTTACGGATCCTTTGACGGATCCTTGTTCTTCTTTCTGCTTTCGTCAATGCCATGTCCTATGATTATTTAGCAGCTGTCTTACCCGCTTTCCGGCGGATCTGTTCGCCCTGGAAACGCACGCCCTTGCCCTTGTAAGGCTCGACCTTGCGAAGGGAGCGGATCTTCGCAGCCACTGCGCCCAGCAGATGTTTATCGTGCGAGCTCAGTTTGACTGTTGGATTCTTTCCTTTTTCCATGGCCGTCTCCAATTTGACTTCCTTGGGGATCTCCATGACGAAGTTGTGGGAATAGCCCAGACTCAAGTCGAGCATCTGCCCTTGGTTGGAGGCCCGGTATCCTACGCCAACCAATTCAAGTGTCTTGCTGAACCCCTCATGCACACCCGTTACCATGTTCTGGATCAGTGCGCGGTAGAGTCCGTGCATGGCGCGATTATCTTTTTGGTCATTGGGTCGGCTCACCGAGATCACGCCGTCTGTCATGGAGACAGAAATATTTTCATGCAGCTCTTGTGAGAGGCTTCCCAACTTCCCTTTGACTTCCACCACCTGTCCGTTCAGGCTTACATCAACTCCGTCCGGAACAGTGATGGGTGCGTTACCAATTCGTGACATACGTTCTTCCTTTATGGATGATTAATAGACGTAGCAAAGAACTTCTCCGCCTACATTTTCCTTGCGCGCCTGCTTGTCGCTCATCACCCCTTTAGAGGTTGAAACGATGGCTACGCCCAATCCGTTCTTGACACGCGGCAGCTCGCCAGCTCCTTTGTATTGTCGCAGGCCTGGACGGCTCACACGCTTGAGTCCCTGTATGACCGAAGCCTTGGACATCTTGTCGTACTTCAGGGCGATCTTGAGAATGTTCTGTGGATTTTGCTCCACGACTTTGTAGCCCATGATGAAACCCTGATCCAACAGGATCTTGGTCATGTTCTCTTTCAGACTCGTAGAGGGAATTTCAACCACACGGTGGCCCGCTATCAAGGCGTTGCGCACGCGGGTCAAAAAATCAGAAATAGGATCTGTCAGCATCTTGCGTTCTTTCTAAAATTACCAGCTTGCCTTTTTTACACCCGGTATCAGGCCTTTGTTGGCCATCTCGCGGAAGGTCACTCTCGAAATGCCGAAGTGACGCATGTATCCCTTCGGACGTCCAGTCAATTTGCAGCGGTTGTGCATGCGAACAGGTGAAGCGTTCTTGGGGAGTTTTTGCAGGCCTTCGTAGTCGCCTGCAGCCTTCAGAGCAGCTCGCTTCTCAGCGTAACGGGCAGCCATCTTGGCTCTTTTGCGCTCGCGCGCCTTCATGGATTCTTTTGCCATATTACTTGCCTTTGCGGAACGGGAGTCCGAAATGAGTTAACAATGCTTTTGCCTCTTTGTCTGTTGGGGCGGAGGTCACGAAGGTGATGTCCATTCCAGATATGCGATTGACTTTGTCGATATCGATCTCCGGAAAAATGATCTGTTCTGTGATCCCCAGGTTGTAATTGCCGCGGCCATCGAATCCATTGGCCTTGATGCCGTCGAAATCACGGATACGGGGCAGGGCGGAGTAGATCAGCCGCTCCAGGAACTCATACATTTTATCGCCGCGCAAGGTCACCTTGGCGCCGATGGGCATGCCCTTCCTCAATTTGAAGTTGGAGATGTCTTTCTTGGACACTGTGGATACGGCCTTCTGACCTGTGATCAGGCTCAGCTCGTCCATGGCATACTCGATCAGCTTCTTGTCGGCTACGGCTTCGCCCACCCCTCTGCTCAGAACGATCTTCTGCAGCCGGGGGATCTGCATGGTCGACTTGTACCCGAACTCTTCCATCAGCGCCTTGCCAATGCGTTCGCGGTACTCCGTTTTCATTTTCGGTGTGTACTCCATCAGTTCAGTATCTCTCCTGATTTCTTGGCATAGCGCACCCGCTTACCATTCTCATCCATCTTTCTGCCCACCCGGGTAGGCACATTTTCCTTCGGATCCACCACCATAAGATTGCTCATGTGGATCGGTGCTTCTTTTTCTTCGATACCACCTTGCGGACTGGTCGCGCTCGGCTTTTGGTGTTTTTGGACCAAATTCAGCCCTTCGACGATGGCACGGTTCTTCTCACCGATCATCTCGACCACCTTCCCGGTCTTGCCTTTGTCTTCGCCAGCAATGACTTGAACGGTATCTCCTTTCTTGATGTGAAACTTCTTCATCCTTCGTTCTTAAAGTACTTCGGGTGCCAGTGAGACGACCTTCATATACTGTTTGTCCCTGAGTTCACGGGCCACTGGACCGAAAACCCGGGTGCCGCGCATCTCGCCTGTTGTATTCAAAAGAACACAGGCGTTGTCGTCAAATCGAATGTAGCTGCCATCCGGACGGCGAACCTCCTTTTTGGTGCGTACAACGACTGCCGTACTGACCTGTCCTTTCTTTACGGTTCCAGATGGCGCCGCATCCTTGACAGAGACTACGATCTTATCACCGATGGAAGCATAGCGTCTCTTGGTGCCGCCCAACACCCGGATGCACAAAACCTCTTTGGCTCCTGTGTTATCGGCGACGCGTAAACGTGATTCTTGTTGCAACATGGCTTACTTCGCTCTTTCAATGATGTCCACGAGCCGCCAGTTCTTGGTCTTGCTCATCGGACGGGTTTCCATGATACGCACCGTATCTCCTTCGTTGCACTCGTTCTTTTCGTCGTGTGCGTGGAACTTATTGGTGGTCTTGATGAACTTGCCGTAGATCGGGTGCTTCTGCTTCCTTTCCACGCTCACGACGATGGACTTGTCCATTTTCGTACTGGTGACAATGCCCACCCGTTCTTTTCTGAGTTTCCTCGTCTTTTCTTCCATCTCCATCAGGCGCTTTGAATTTCTTCCATCTGTCTCTTCTTGAGCTCGGTCTCTAACCGGGCGATGACTTTGCGCTTGGAGCGCAGGGTCAGGGGATTTTCCAATGGAGATATGTGGTGCGCCATCTTCATTTTGTTGTAGCTGATGCGCTCCTCATCCAGGTTCTCCCGGATCTCCTTGGTCGTCATTTCTTTGATCACACTTGCTTTCATCGGTTCGGTCATCAGGCTTCAACGTAGTCTCTGCGCACGAGAAATTTGCATCGTACGGGTAATTTCTGCGCCGCCAAACGCATGGCTTCCTGTGCCACGTCCAACGGAATCCCATCCATTTCAAATAGAATGCGCCCAGGCTTGACAGGGGCTACCCAATGGTCGAGCGCACCTTTTCCCTTACCCATACGTACCTCTGCAGGCTTTTTGGTGATGGGTTTGTCTGGAAAAATGCGGATCCACATTTGTCCTTCCCTTTTCATGTAGCGGGTGGCAGCAATACGCGCCGCCTCGATCTGACGGGAGGTGATGAATTTCTCATCAAGGGTCTTGAGCGCAAAACTCCCGAAGGCAATGGTGTGCCCACGCTGAGAGATCCCCTTCATTTTCCCCTTGAAGGTCTTTCTGTGTTTGGTTTTTTTAGGCTGTAGCATTTTATTCTCGCCTTAAGATTTTTTTCTTCTGGGTCCGCGACGATCGCCTCCTCCGCCAACTCCGCCTTTGCCACCTCTCTTCTGCGCAGGCAGGGTATTGCTCAGGTCGCGCTTTCCATATACCTCGCCTTTCATGATCCAAACCTTGACGCCAATGCGCCCGTAGGTCGTGTGCGCTTCGGCCAAATGGTAATCGATGTCCGCGCGGAAGGTATGCAGCGGCGTTCGGCCGTCCTTGTACATTTCACTGCGGGCGATCTCTGCGCCGTTCAGACGGCCGCTCACCAACACCTTGATGCCCTCGGCACCCATTCTCATGGAGGCCGCAATGGCCATCTTCACTGCCCGACGATAGCTGATTCGGCCTTCGATCTGGCGGGAAATGCTGTCTGCAACGAGTTTGGCATCCAATTCAGGGCGCTTGATCTCATAAATATTGATCTGCACTTCTTTCTTGGTCAGCTTCTTGAGCTCCTCTTTTAGCTTGTCTACTTCCTGACCTTGCTTTCCAATGATGATCCCAGGGCGGGCAGAAGTGATGGTCACAGTGACGAGCTTCAACGTACGCTCAATGATGATGCGCGATACCACGGCTTTTTGGAGGCGGGCGTAGAGGTACTTGCGCACCTTATCGTCTTCCGCGAGTCTGTCACCGTAGTCTGTTCCGCCGTACCAGTTGGAGTCCCATCCGCGGATGAAGCCGAGGCGATTGCCTATTGGATTGGTTTTTTGTCCCATTAAGCCTGAGTTTCTTCCGTTAATTCTTGTTCTGCAGCTTTGGTCGCTGAAAGCGTGAGCCGCACATGATTGGATCTCTTTCGGATGCGGTGGGCTCTGCCCTGTGGTGCAGGTTGAATGCGCTTCAGCATTCGGCCGCTATTCACCTCGATGGATCCAACCACCAGGCCCGCTTCCTCAATGCGTCCGCCTTCGTTTTTCTGTTCCCAATTGGCGATCGCGGAACGAAGGAGTTTCTCCATGCGACCCGAAGCCTCCTTCGGGCTGTTTTTCAACAGGAATAGCGCCTTTTCGATTTCCATTCCGCGGATCATATCCGCTATGAGCCTCATTTTGCGCGGCGAAGTCGGACAGTTGTTCAGGCTGGCTATGGCCATTGAACTCCTAGCTTCCTTGATCGCCTCTGCACGCAATTTCTTTCTGTTTCCCATCGTGCCCTCTCTTAGCGTTTGCCTTTGTCTTTCTTGTTGCCTGCATGGCCCCTGAACGTGCGGGTCGGAGCAAATTCACCCAACTTGTGACCCACCATGTTCTCTGTGACATAGACGGGAATGAAACTCTTGCCGTTGTGCACCGCAATGGTCTGGCCGACAAAATCCGGCGAGATCATCGATGCTCTGGACCAGGTCTTAATGACGGTCTTTTTGTTCCCCTCTACATTGGCTTCCACCTTTCGGCTCAGCTTGTAATGGATGTAGGGTCCTTTTTTCAGTGAACGAGGCATACTGGCTTATTTCTTTCTTCTGTCAATGATGTACTTATTCGAAGCCTTCTTCGGAGCACGTGTCTTATATCCCTTGGAAGGTTTGCCGTTTCTGGAACGGGGATGGCCACCAGAGGCACGTCCTTCTCCACCACCCATGGGGTGATCGACAGGATTCATCGCGACGCCGCGTACACGGGGCCTGCGTCCCAGCCAACGGCTTCTACCTGCTTTTCCGCTGCGCTCCAAAGCGCTGTCGGAATTGGATACCACGCCAATGGTGGCCTGGCAGGAGGTAAGGATCATGCGGCTTTCGCCGGAAGGCATCTTGATAATGGCATATTTGCCGTCGCGAGCAGACAATTGAGCGAAGGCACCACCGCTGCGCGCGATCAAAGCACCCTGCCCAGGACGCATTTCTATGCAGCTGATCACCGTACCGAGCGGTATATCTTTCAAGAAAAGGGCATTTCCCACATCTGGGGCGGCCTTCTCTCCAGACATGACTTGCTGACCCACCTGCAAACCATTTTGCGCAATGATGTAACGCTTCTCTCCGTCTGCATAGAATAAGAGGGCAATGCGCGCATTCCTGTTCGGATCGTATTCAATGGATTTTACCGTGGCTGGGATTCCATATTTCTCTCTCTTGAAATCCACGAGGCGGTAGCGTTGCTTGTGTCCGCCGCCAATGTTGCGGATCGTCATCTTACCACGGCTGTTGCGCCCACCTGAGCGCTTTTTTCCTTTTGTAAGGGATTTTTCCGGCTTGCTCTCAGTGACCGAGCTGAAGTCGCTCAACACACGGAAGCGTTGTCCGGGGGTAATTGCTTTGAGTTTACGTACGCCCATGATCTTAGATGTTGCTGTAGAGGTCGATGGATTCCCCGCTGCGAACTTCCACAACGGCCTTTTTGTAGACACCCGTGCTTCCGTCGATCAAGCCAGTGGCCGTATAACGTCTCTTGCTTTTTCCGGGCATGATGGAGGTGCGGACCTGCTCCACATTCACTTGATAAAGTTCTTCTACAGCCTCACGGATCTGGAGCTTGTTCGCCTTTTTGTGCACGATGAACGCGTAGCGATTCAAATTCTCGGCATCCTGCGTGGCTTTCTCGGTAATGAGTGGTCTGATGAGTACTTCCATGTCGATCAGCTCAATGATTCGTTCAACTTGCTCGCTGATGCTTCAGTGAGCACCAAATTTTGTGCATTCATCACCTTGTAGGTGTTCAGATCGTTCAGTGTGATGACTTCTGTGCGCTGAAGGTTGCGTGCAGAGAGGTACACGTTCTGATCGGATTCGTCGAGGACCACGAGGGTCTTCACCGAGTTGAGTTTCAGCGCACTCAAAATGGTCGAGTAGTCCTTGGTGCGTGGGGCGTCCATGCTGATCTGATCCAGCACCGTGATGGCCTTTGAACCAGCTTTCATGCTCAATGCACTCTTGCGGGCAAGGCGCTTGACCTTCTTATTCAGCTTGAAACCATAACCGTGCGGACGAGGGCCGAAAACCGTTCCGCCACCGCGTTGGATTGGGGAGCGCATGGAACCCACGCGCGCATTGCCCGTTCCTTTTTGCTTGTAGGCTTTTTTCGTTGTGCGGGCGATCTCCGAACGCTCTTTGGTCTTGTGCGTTCCCTGACGCTTGTTGGCCAAATGCTGTTTGACATCCAGGTATATCGCGTGCTCATTCGGTTCAATGCCAAAGACGGCATCATCGAGTTTCGCTTTGCGTCCGGTATCCTCGCCTTTCTGATTGAAAATATTGATCTTCATTATTTCTCGACGATTAGGAATCCATTCTTAGGACCGGGAACAGAACCGCTGATGACCAGCAGATTCTTTTCTTCGTCCACCTTCATGATGGTCAGGTTCTGGATGGTCGACTTCTCGTTGCCCATCTGTCCGGCCATGCGCATTCCCTTGAAAACGCGGGACGGATCTGAGCCCGCACCGATGGAACCTGGTGCCCTCAATCTGTTGTGCTGGCCGTGTGTTGCCTGTCCGACACCTCCGAATCCGTGGCGCTTGACCACACCTTGGAATCCCTTACCCTTTGAAGTGCCGACCACATCGACAAACTCTCCTTCCTGGAAGATCCCAACGCCGATCTCGTCTCCGAGTTTCAGGTCTTCGATTCCTTCCCATTCTTGATATTCACAGACCACACGCTTGGGCGTGGTTCCTGCTTTTTTGAAATGGCCTTTGAGTGCTGATGGGGTGTTCTTCTCCTTGCGTTCGACTGAAGCGATCTGCAAGGCGCTGTACCCATCGACATCCTCTGTACGAACCTGGGTCACAACATTGGGCACCGCTTCGATCACAGTACACGCAATGTTTTTACCCTCTTCGTTGAAGATGCTGGTCATTCCTATTTTTTTCCCAATGAGCGCTGGCATTCTTTCTACGTATTAGACTTTGATTTCTACTTCTACACCGCTGGGCAATTCGAGCTTCATCAAGGCGTCGATCGTCTTGGAGGAACTGGAATAGATGTCCATGAGGCGCTTGTACGAGGAAAGCTGGAACTGCTCTCTCGATTTCTTGTTGACGTGCGGTGAACGGAGAACCGTATAGATCCGCTTGTTGGTGGGAAGGGGAATGGGCCCATTCACCACAGCTCCGGTGCTCTTCACCGTCTTGACGATCTTCTCTGATGACTTGTCGATCAGGTTGTGATCGTACGACTTGAGTTTGATGCGAATTTTTTGACTCATTCCTTGATCCTCTTAAACTGTTTGCCCTTTGACCTTGGCGATCACTTCTTCTGCAATGTTTTTAGGAGTCTCTTCATAGTGAGAGAATTCCATGCTCGATGTGGCCCTGCCTGAACTCATGGTACGGAGTTGGGTCACATAACCAAACATTTCAGAAAGCGGCACATTGGCTTTGATGACCTGTGCACCGGCCCGGGAATCCATTCCCTGGACCATTCCACGTCTGCGGTTGATGTCGCCGACGATATCGCCCATATTTTCTTCTGGAGTGGTCACCTCCAATTTCATGATCGGCTCGAGGATCACTGGACGCGCTTTATTGGCGGCGTCCCTGTAACCCATTTTGGCACACAATTCGAAAGACAGCTGGTCCGAGTCCACCGGGTGGAAGCTTCCATCCTTCAGGCTGATCTTCAGGCTGTCCATTTCGTAGCCCGCCAATGGTCCGTTCTTCATGGCCTCCTTGAATCCCTTCTCCACAGAGGGAATGAATTCCTTGGGCACGTTTCCGCCCTTGATCTCATTGACGAACTGCAGACCTTCGTTCTCTCCTTCGTCCACTGGGCCGAGAGTAAAGACGATATCGGCGAATTTTCCACGTCCACCGGTTTGCTTTTTGTATACCTCGCGATGATTCACCGTATCTGAGATGGCCTCCTTGTACTGTACTTGAGGCGCGCCCTGATTACATTCTACTTTGAACTCTCGGCGCAGTCGATCCACGATGATGTCCAGGTGCAGCTCACCCATCCCGCTGATCACAGTTTGTCCAGTGTCCTCGTCTGTGTGCACGCGGAAAGTTGGATCCTCTTCAGCAAGCTTGGCCAGACCCATTCCGAGTTTGTCCACATCTGCCTGAGATTTAGGTTCAACGGCCACTCCGATCACGGGCTCCGGAAAGCTCATGGATTCGAGAACGATCGGTGACTTCTCGTCACAGAGGGTGTCTCCAGTTCGGATATCCTTAAATCCAACGCCAGCGGCAATGTCCCCGGCTTCGATCGCCTCGATTGGATTCTGTTTATTGGAGTGCATTTGGAAAATGCGGCTGATGCGCTCTTTCTTGTTCGTTCGCGTATTCAGCACATAGCTTCCCGCATCAAGCTTTCCCGAGTAGGCCCTGAAGAAACAAAGCCTTCCCACGAATGGGTCGGTGGCGATCTTGAACGCCAGTGCAGAGAATGGTTCGTCATTCTGCGGCTTGCGGCTTTCCTCTTCCTCTGACTTCGGATTGGTTCCGGCAATGGCCTCTACGTCCACAGGTGAAGGCAGGTAAGCCATCACGGCATCCAGCATGGTTTGAACGCCTTTGTTCTTGAAAGCCGAACCACAAAGGATCGGCACGATCTTCATATCAATGGTTGCCGCGCGGATCGCCGCCATCATTTCTTCACGTGTGATGCTGTCTGGATCCTCGAAGAACTTTTCCATGAGGTTGTCGTCGTAATCTGCAACGGCCTCGACGAGTTTTTCTCTGTACTCATTCACCGTGTCGACCAGATCGGCTGGAATGTCAACGACCTCATAGGTCATTCCCTGTGTGTCGTCGTTCCAGATGATCGCCTCCATGGTGAGCAGATCGACCACACCTTTGAATTCTGCTTCGGCACCGATCGGCACCTGAAGGGGAACTGGATTGGAACCCAAACGGTCCCGAACTTGATTGACCACGTTGAAGAAGTCTGCTCCCTGTCGGTCCATCTTGTTGACGAATCCCATGCGGGGAACGTGATACTTCTCCATTTGACGCCAAACGGTCTCAGACTGGGGCTCCACACCACCAACCGCGCAATAAAGGGCAACAGCTCCGTCCAGAACACGCATCGAACGCTCCACTTCCACCGTGAAGTCCACGTGGCCCGGAGTGTCGATGATGTTGATCTTGTACTGTTCGGTTTCGTCAGTGGATTTTCCCTGTGCTGTTGGGTAATTCCAAAAACAAGTGGTCGCAGCTGATGTAATGGTGATGCCGCGCTCCTGCTCTTGTTCCATCCAATCCATTGTGGCAGCACCGTCGTGCACCTCACCGATCTTGTGGTTGATGCCCGTGTAATACAATATGCGCTCTGTGGTCGTGGTCTTTCCCGCATCAATGTGGGCACTGATGCCGATGTTACGGGTGTATTTTAGATCGCGTGAGGCCATGATTCCTTGAGGGTGTAGGTTGGATGGGTTGTTTAGAATCGGAAATGTGAGAACGCCTTGTTGGCTTCAGCCATTTTGTGCGTATCCTGTCGTTTTTTCACCGCTGCACCTTCCTCTTTGGACGCGGCAATGATCTCATTGGCCAGGCGCTGACTCATGGTTTTTTCGTTGCGCTTGCGTGCAAAGAGGATGAGCCACTTCATCGCTGTCGAGATCTTGCGGTCAGGACGGATCTGATTGGGTATCTGGAAAGTCGCTCCACCGACGCGGCGACTCCTTACTTCCACGTGTGGCATGACGTTGGTCAGTGCCTCTTTCCACACTTCAATGCCATCGGCACGCTCGGTCTTTTCACAAACCATGTCGATCGCATCGTAGAAAATAGCGTAGGCCGTACTTTTCTTCCCGTCGTACATCATGTTGTTGACAAAACGGGTGACCAACGGGTCATTGAATTTTGGGTCGGGGAGTAGCGTTCTCTTTTTGGCTCTCGTCTTTCTCATATCCGTTCAGCGCTGATCTGATTATTTTTTATCCTTCGGACGCTTGGCGCCGTATTTCGATCTTCTCTGTGTTCTGCCTTCCACACCTGCGGTATCGAGGGCCCCGCGCACCACGTGGTAACGCACCCCTGGAAGATCTTTCACACGGCCGCCACGAACCAGCACGATGGAGTGTTCCTGCAGATTGTGTCCTTCGCCTCCGATGTATGCATTCACCTCATTGCCATTGGTCAGGCGTACACGCGCCACTTTGCGCAGGGCCGAGTTTGGCTTCTTCGGTGTGGTCGTGTATACGCGGGTACAGACTCCACGTCTTTGAGGACAGGAATCCAGGGCAGCCGACTTGCTTTTCTTCTCGATCGTCCGCCTTCCCTTGCGTACCAATTGCTGAATCGTGGGCATAAATGCTTGTTTTACTTATAATTACGCCTAATACCCCTTTTTTTAGGGGACTGCAAAGGTACAGAGAATAATGACTCCCACAATAGTGCGAACACCTTTCCTTTAGCCGTGGGGCTTGAGAAGCAGCTGGCAGGTGGCGCTTGACTTTTGAATGTGTACGGTCATTCCTTCTTTTTCGATCATTTTGATCGAATCATCGGTGTAATGACGAATGGTGAAGAGCCGCAGACCGGTTTGGATGGATACGTCGAAATTCGGGCGGAATTCGGCCGCCAATGAGCGCAGGATCCTGTTTTCTTCATCGACCGAGAATGCAGAGCTCACCGCAGAGTGCGCACTGAGGTGGACCCGGGCCTTGTGGGCGTCGAAGACCTTGTAGATCGCACTGAGGTGTTCTTCCGCCATGAAGGTCAGGTCTTTTCTGTGCAATTGAATGAACGCCTGCTTCGATTTCCGAATAAAGCAGGGCAAAGGTGGAGGGGCTGTCAGGCCGTCTTCGATCCGTGTGCCTGCGGAATCGGGTTGCTTGAAACTCTTGACCTCCAGAACGATGTTTTTTTCCTTCAATGGCTGAATGGTCCGTGGATGGATCACTGTGGCTCCATGGTAAGCCAGTTCAATGGCTTCGTCATAGGAGAGCCGGTCGAGCAAGACAGCATCTGGAAAGAACCTGGGGTCTGCATTCAGGATTCCTGGTACATCCTTCCAAATGGACACCTTCCCGGCCTTCAGGCAATAAGCCAGCACAGCAGCTGAATAATCACTTCCCTCTCTGCCTAGAGTGGTGGCCGTTCCGCCCAGATCGGATGCGATGAATCCTTGCGTGACGATGACTCCCTTTTCGGGCAGGTCATTGGAAATATTTTGCTCCGTGGCTTGCCAGTCGATATGCGCATCCCTGTGGCGCGAATCGGTCTTGATCAAATCACGTGCATCGACCCATTGGTTCGGCAGTCCATTCTGCGCGAAAAACCCGGAAACGATATGCGTACTGAACAGTTCTCCAAGGCCGACCAACTGATCATAGGCCCGATCGTAGGAAGCATCCGGTTGGCCGATCAATTGCTGCCCTCTTTGCCCGATCGCTTCCAGTGTGCGCTGAAGGTCTTCGGGAATTCCCTCGGGAAAGAGCTCTGCGCAAATGGCCACATGACGTTTCTCAAGGGCATTCCATTGAGCCAGGGCCTCCCCGGTCTGCCCTTCCTGACTGGCAGAAAGAATGGATTCCAGTGCATTGGTGGTCTTGCCCATGGCAGAGATCACGATCAACAACCGATGACCATCCAGCGAGGAGATGATGCGGGCCAGATTCCGTACGCCTTCGGCATCGCGCACAGAGGCACCGCCGAATTTGTGAACGGAAGTCAGCCTATCCATGAATAGAAGAGATCCTCAGATTGGAAAATGGTCCATGCATAGAGAAAGAAACGCAGGAATCTAACGGCTGCAAAACTAAGATACCGCTGAGTTGGATAACGGATCGCTCCCGCCAGAATACTGACCGGACTGAAAGGCAGTGGGGTCATGGCAGCAACGACGATCAGGATGCCGCCGTATCGGCCGATCTGCTGCATCTGTTCTCTGTAGGTATCTTCTACCCATCTTTTGATCTTGGGCAATTTGTAGAGCCTCTTGCCAATGAAAAAAGAGACAATTCCTCCAATGTAGGAGGCTACGGAAAGGGCGCCTACCCAGAGCCAGGGTTCGTTCTTGTCCTTGACGGCCCATAGAAATAGGTCGGGTGGGAGGATGCCCAGCGCGCTCTCGGAGATCAAAAGAATGACTGTCAGCCAAAGCGGAGAAAGGCCGGACTGCATCCAATTTCGAAGGTCTTCCGTGAGCAGATAGCGATCGACCAGTGCCAAGCCCACTGCAACGGCGACCAGAAGTACCAGCAACTTCCAGATATTCTGCTTGAGAAATTCGATCCCGCCTCTGTGGCGGAATTGCGCAAAATAGACCCGGATCGCTCGGAATGGACTGTCTTTTTTCAAGTGCTTCCCGATTGGGGTTGTCAGGAGATCCGGCCCCAATTCACTTTTTGGCCGTACCGTTCTCTATAAGCTTTTTTAACCCCAGGATATGCATCGAGGTTTTGGTCGGAGGCCAAAATTTTTTGGGCGCGTACCCGCGCCAGTTGGAGCAGGGGTCCGTCGTGGACAAGGCTGGCAAGCTTCAATTCAAGACTCCCGCTTTGGCGGGTCCCGAGCAAGTCTCCCGGACCGCGGAGTTTGAGGTCTTCCTCAGCGATCTCGAATCCATCCTGAGTTCGGACCATGATCTCGATTCGTTTTCGCGCCTCATTGCTGAGCTGTTCGCCCGACATGAGGATGCAATAGGATTGGTCCGCACCTCGCCCCACTCTTCCCCGCAACTGGTGCAGCTGAGAAAGGCCGAAACGCTCGCAGCTTTCAAGGAGCATTACACTGGCATTGGGTACGTTTACGCCCACCTCGATCACCGTGGTGGCCACGAGGATCTGGCACACGCCTTTCGCAAATCGTTGCATTTCGTGCTCTTTCTCTTCCGGCTTCATTCGCCCGTGGACGATGGCCACTTCGTAATCCGGTCGTGGAAACATCTCTTGGAGGTGTTCATACCCTTCCATTAGATTCTTGTAGTCCATTTTGGATGACTCTTCGATCAGCGGAAAGACCACATAGACCTGACGTCCTTTTTCAATCTCCGCTTTCAAAAAGCCGATCACTTCCAGTCTTTTGCTCTCTGAACGGTAAGCTGTTTTGATCGCTTTCCTCCCTGGTGGCAATTCATCGATGACGGAAACATCCAGGTCTCCATGCACGCTCATGGCCAGTGTCCGGGGAATGGGCGTGGCCGTCATGACCAGCACATGTGGTGGGGTGCTGCCCTTTTTCCACAATCTTGCCCGCTGAGCAACGCCGAAGCGATGTTGTTCATCGATCACTGCCAGACCGAGCGACCGGAAACGCACCACCTCTTCCAAAAGCGCATGTGTGCCGACAATAAAGGGCAAGCTTCCATCTTGCAGGCATCTGTGGATCTCCTCACGCGCAGCTTTTTTGGTGCTGCCAGTCAGCAGACGGACGTTCAGGTTCAATGGATCGAGGAGCTCCTTGAGGGAATGGTAGTGCTGGGTGGCCAGAATCTCTGTCGGTGCCATCAGGCAGGCCTGTGCCCCATTGTCGTGCGCGATGAGCATGCTCATCAAGGCGATGATGGTCTTTCCGCTGCCGACATCTCCTTGCAGCAGGCGGTTCATCTGTTTTCCGTTGCCCATATCGCTGCGGATCTCTTTCATCACCCGCTTCTGTGCCTCCGTAAGGTCAAAGGGCAAGACTTCTTCATAGAATCGATGGAAGGCTTCACCGACCCTTTCCATGGCCAGCCCCCGAAAGTCATTTTGGATCCGAATGCGGTGGCGCAGCACGTGGATCTGAAGCAAAAAGAACTCTTCAAATTTCATCCGCTCCCGTGCCTGGTGCAGGCTTTCGCTGCTGCTGGGTGCGTGGATGGTCTCCATGGCGGATCGTCGCGCGGGCCAATGGAACTCCGCGAGCCATTGAGCGGGGAAGAGCTCCGGCAGGTCCCATTCACTGCGTCCGATCAATTCACGGCATAATTTGGCAATGCCGCTGCTCGAGAGACCTTTTCCCGAGAGTTTCTCGGTACTGGAGTAGACCGGTTGAAGCCCTTTTCCCGAAAAAATCCGCCCTTCCGGAAGTTCCTCCATTTCTGGATGCGCAAAGATCAGCTTGTCCTTTTGGCGTTGAGGTTTCCCGTAGATCACATACGTTCGGCCCAAATGCATCTTCTTGCTGATCCACTGGATCCCTTTGAACCACATCAGCTCGATCTCATGAGGCCCGCAATGCGCCATCCCGACCAATCGTTTTCCGCGACCACCGCGAAGCGCACGAAGGTCTTGCAGGCGGACCACCAACTGAACCTCCTGTTCTGGTTCCGAAAAGACCTCTGGTACTGTCCAGACGCGGGTTCGGTCGACATATCGAAAAGGGTAGTGGCCCAAGAGGTCCATAAAGGTCTTGATGCCCAATTCCGCACGAAGCAGTCGGCCGCGTTCGGGCCCCACACCTTTCAGGTATTCAATACTGGAGTGCAGGAAGTCTTCGGACATGAATCAAAAATAAAGGGTCCGATATCTTTTCTTTGGAAGGTGATTCGGTATTTACTCACGACTTGTCTGCTCTTTTCCAGTTGCTGGCTATGTGCTCAGCAAGAAAAATTGGATTTAGATCAGATTCATCTTCATATGGATCTTGAGCTCTTGCCAAAGGCTGGAATGGTTGAAGGCCACGTGGCCATTGCATTTGTCTTGCCCGATACAACGATCGATTCCCTGAGGCTCGATGCGGTTCGGATGTC
>CATILC010000275.1 GCA_949516455.1 Flavobacteriia bacterium
AAAAAGGCGGTCTACGATCAGTTCATCAATCAGGAAGGAAGTGCTCAGGCAGAATTGACCAAGGCCAAACAAATGTTCGAAGAAGCCCAGAAAGCTTCTGAGCAGATACAGAAAGAAAGAGAAGAGACGGCAAAGGCAATAGCCGAGAAAGATCAACAGATCGCCGCATTGAAAGAGGCTTTGGCTCAGGAGAATCCTCCGGCGAATGCCTCCGGTAACAGGAAGGAAGCCTCCGGCAGTGGAACGGTAGAGGAATGGGAACAAACCATCGGCACAGGACAAACGCCTAGGGCCAACCGAGCATCCAGCAACTCCGGAATGTGGCATGTGGTGATCGGGAGTTTTCCGACCGAGGAAGCCGCTTTGAAATACATGCAACGCAAGGGACTGGATAGACAGCAGGTACAGGTGCGCTTTGTGGATGAATTGAACACCTACCGCCTCATCCACAGTTCCTTCAATGACCTAGATGCGGCAGGAGCTCAAAGAGATTCCCTCAAGGCGCGGTACCCGAAAGCTTGGATCGTTCAATTCTGACAGAACCAGCTAAATGAAAAAAGGGCCGGATGATCTCGGCCCTTTTTTTGTGCGGATGAAGGGAATCGAACCCCCACGCCTCGCGGCGCCAGATCCTAAATCTGGTGCGTCTACCAATTTCGCCACATCCGCTGAATGCGCGAGCAAAAGTAGGTCCAATCGGGATTTTTCGAAAGTCGGGATGAAGGATGATTGTACTTTCGTTGAATAAGTCCACCCACTTATGAAAAGCCTCACACCTGAAGACCTTCCCACCGCTGAACTGCATCAGTTGCTCTTGGGATCTGTAGGGCCACGCCCGATCGCATTGGCCAGTACCATCTCCAGGGACGGATCGGTCAATCTGAGTCCTTTCAGCTTCTTCAATGTATTCAGTGCCCACCCGCCCGTCTTGATCTTCAGCCCAGCACGCAGGGTGCGCGACAACACGACCAAACACACATTGGAAAATGCGCAGGAAACAAGAGAGGTAGTGATCAATGTGGTCAACTATGCCATGACCGAACAGATGTCTTTATCGAGTACGGAATATGGCAGGGAGACGAATGAATTCAAGAAATCTGGTTTCACGGAACTGCCTTCGGAGCAGGTAAGACCACCCCGGGTGGCTGAATCGCCGGTGCAGTTCGAATGCGACGTACGCGAGATCGTGGCGCTCGGCACTGAAGGAGGTGCCGGCAACCTCATAATGGCAGAAATTGTGCGTATGCACATCAACGAAGACATCCTGAACGAGCAGGGGAAGATCGACCCCTTTCGGATCGATCTGATCGCACGAATGGGAGGCGACTGGTATTGCCGCGCACAAGGCGACGCACTTTTCGAGGTAGCCAAACCATTGAGAAAAAAGGGAATTGGCGTGGATGCGCTTCCAAAGAATATTCGCCAGAGCTTCATCCTGACGGGAAATGATCTCGGAAAATTGGGCAATGTCGAGTCCATACCAAGCCCCGAAGAAGTACAGGAGTACGCTCAGTCCGCTGAGATCCGGAATCTTTTGGAGTCTGCATCGGACGGGCTCGAGATCCGCGAGATCCTGCATCAGTATGCAGCTGAATTATTGGAGAGAGGCGCAGTCCAAAACGCATGGAAAACCTTACTTTGTGATCCTTTAAACAGAGCCTAATGGAACTTACCGGAAGCATCAAACTCATTCAGGAAGAAGAACGCATTTCCGACCGATTCAAGAAGAGAGGACTGGTTCTGACCACCCAAGAGCAGTACCCGCAAGACATCATGATCGAGTTTGTGCAGGAGAAAACAGAATTGCTGGACAGCTTTCAGCAAGGACAGCAGGTGACCATCTCGATCAATATCCGTGGGAGAGAATGGAAAAGCCCGAATGGCGAGGTCAAGTACTTCACGAGCATACAGGGCTGGCGCATTCAAAAGACAGAAGCTGAGGCACCGGGCATGCAGCAACCCATGGGTGGTCCGAAGGACACAGCTCCCCAAGCCCCTGCTCCGGATCTCTCGGACAAGGATGGCGATGACCTTCCTTTCTAGATCGATTCTCATCTGACAGCTCATTGGATCGGACCAGAATCCGTTCCACCTGAAGTCCAGGAAACGGATCCGGACTTGGTGGCCATCGGCGGAAATGTGCGCCCCAACTCTTTGATCAAGGCCTACAGCCAGGGTCTCTTTCCTTGGAATGACCATCCCGAGGTTCCCATGTGGTACAGCCCTGATCCGCGTGCTGTGTTGTCTCCCCCCTTGTTCAAATACTCCAAAAGCTTGAGGTCCTCATTGAGAAAAAAGCGCTTCACTCTAAAGCACAACAGTTGTTTTGAAGAGGTGCTCCAACAATGTGCAGACATAAAGAGAAAGGGGCAGAATGGAACCTGGCTTTATCCTGAACTACAGAGGAGTCTTGCTGAATTAAAAGAAATGGGAAAGGCGCATTCCATAGAGGTCTTTGAAGAAAACAACCTGGTGGGCGGACTTTACGGCGTACAACTCGGAAAGGTGTTTTTTGGCGAGTCTATGTTCTCCAAGGTGTCGGACAGCAGCAAGATCGCTCTGTACGCACTGTGCCGTTCCCTACCCGATGATGCGCTGATCGATTGCCAGCAGAGGACGGAACATCTCCTTTCGCTGGGCGCGCACACAATAAGTCGTTCGGAATTCCTAAAAACCCTTGGCGAACTGACCCATCAGCCCATGCAGCTGGAACTCGCGGACATCTACTCCTGAACGGATCAGCTCCTACATGGCCATTAGCCGTTGCGCACATCGAGCAGATCGCGCAATCGGTTTCCGATCATCATGAAACTCAATACGGTGAGCATGATGAGGACGCCCGGTGCGAGGGAAAGCCAGGGCTTCCCCATGAGGATGAAGCTGTAGTGGTCGCGGATCATTCCGCCCCAGCTCGGCACTGGAGGCTGAGCGCCCAGACCCAAAAAGGACAAACCGCTCTCCATGAGAATGGCCGCGGCAAAATTGGCGGCGGAGACGACGATCAGAGGTGCCCATGAATTGGGCAGGACATGCTTTCGCAGAATGTACAGCGATGAAAAACCTTGCACCACCGCTGCATCCACATACTCCCTTTTGGACTGGCTTTTCACCTCTCCGCGAAGCACCCGGGCCACTTCCACCCACATAGTAAGTCCGATGGCAATGAATACCTGCCAGTGCCCTTTCCCGAGCGCCAAAGTGAGTGCAATGACCAGCAGCAGTGTGGGAATGCTCCAGACCACCTGAAGCAGCCACTGTATGAAGGAATCCACCCTTCCGCCATAAAACCCCGCTATGGCGCCCAGAGGCACGCCTATGAGCAGGGATATGAACACGGCCACAAAACCCACCGACAAGGAAATGCGTGCACCGATGATGAGCCGCGAAAGAACGTCGCGTCCATAGCGGTCCGTACCGAGTAAAAAGGTGCGTTGCTGCACTTCATCTTCTGTTGCAGGAATGCGGAATCCGACTTCATCGGGCCTACCCTCAGGCAGCAGATCGCAGGTCGTACCGTTGTTCTGTAAGTCGGCTACCGGAAGTATCTGTACCGGTTGCAGCTGTCCGTCTGTGAATCGTTCCCAGCCGCTGCGCTTTGCATCTCTCTGAACGTATACAAGCGCCTTAGTGCCCGGCGGAACGAGCGCCTTCGAGGGCAGCATTTCATTGGCGTACTCGGTGGAGACAGGAGCAACGAAATAGGCCATCAAGGCCGTCATGGAAAGTGTGATTAGCCAGAAAAGAGCGAGGCCGGAGACCGGATCCTTCCACAGCCCTTTCCAGATCGGGCGCATCAGAGCGTGCTGATCAGTTCAGATGACCAGTAGAGATAGAGATCCTTGCCCAGATTTTCGTGCCACTTCTCGCGGTCCTCACGGTCCTTCTCTTCAGTGATCAAGGCATCATCCACCGCATTGAAGCCAACTTCGAAACGATCCGACGCATTCAGACGGTAGAGTCCTTTGAATTTCTTGGCCTCTTCCCGCCGATCCTGCTCCTGCTGGCTGTAGGCATCCAGATCCAAAGGGATCCAACTCAGGTCTTGTTGTCGCTTTCGGTAGGCCGCATGCATGCGGATGCTGTCGAAGACCGCCTCCTCCTGCATCTGCTCGCCCAATACCTTCACCGCTTTTCTGTACTTCCTGGACCATTTGTCTGAGCGGTCAAATCGAGCACTTCCGATCTCGTCGTAGCTCATGGGATGGCGCTGCTTCTTTTCGCCGAACTCCAGATCCATATAGGCATCTGGCATCACCAGGTCTGGCTCCACACCTTTGAGTTGGGTGGTGCCGCCATCAATCCTGTAATACTTCTGTATGGTGATCTTGAGCGCGCCCAGGGGCTTGACCCTGGCATTCATCGTGGCACGGTCCAAATTGTAAATGTTCTGGACCGTTCCCTTGCCAAAGGTCGTCTCGCTTCCAACGATCACCGCACGTCCATAGTCCTGAAGAGCGGCCGCACAGATCTCAGAGGCACTGGCGCTGAATTCATTGACCATGACGACCAATGGGCCGTCATAAGCGACATCCGGATCTGAATCACGCAGAACCTTTTTGCGCCCATCCGCGGTTTTAACCTGCACGACTGGGCCTTTGGGAATGAACAGACCCACGATCTTGACCACCGCATCCAGTGATCCACCGCCGTTGTTCCGCAGATCCAGGATCAATCCTTCGATGCTGTCTTTTTTGAGTTTTTCGATCTCCGCCCGGACATCCTCGGCGCAATTCCTGTTGTTTTCATTGTAAAAATCCACGTAGAACTTGGGCAGCCTGATGTAGCCCATTTTCCGATCGTCGCCATCCCTTGGACCGATCACAGCAGATTTGGCAAAGGTCGCCTCGAGTTCCACGACATCCCGCACGATGGGGATGACCTGGTTCGTACCGTCCAGCTTTCGAACTGTCAGGCGCACCTCCGTACCCTTGGGGCCCCGAATGAGTTTGACCACTTTCCGAAGCTTCATCCCTACGACATCCACTGGCTCCTGGTCACCTTGGGCCACCTTGACGATCTTGTCTCCAGGCTCCAGCTCGCCCTGACGCCAGGATGCACTTCCAGAGATGATCTTTTCAATGGTCACAAATTCACCGCCCTGTTTGAGTTGTGCGCCGATGCCTTCGAACTGACCGCTCATCTGTATTTCAAACTCCTCTTTTTGCTGCGGCGGGAAATACTCGGTGTGCGGATCGAAATAACCAGTGATCGCGTTCATATAGACGCCCATCCAGTCTTCCTCCCTCATGTCCCGCATGGATTCGAACCAATCTTTCTGAAGTTCGAGTTCCCGACTCCGGGCTTTCTGCTCGATCTCCTCAAAAGAGCGCTGGTCCGCGGTGTCTTTTTCCTGCGCGGAAAGACGCTCGTACACTCTGGAAAGCACCCTTGATTTCAAGTACTTGCGCCAAACCTCTTTCAACTCGCTCTGGCTTTTGGCATAGCTCCGCTTGCTTCCATCAAATTCAAAGAATTCTCCCTTCTCATAGTCAAAGGGAGCGGAGAGCCATTCATTCACCCAGGACTCTGCCTGCTTTTGTCTTTTGATCAGGACGGCCGTACTGCTGTCGAAGAGTTCGGTACCGCTCATCACCATCTCCTCATCAATGCGGCTTGAGTAATAGGCCAGCGCCTCGACATCCGACGCCAGTAAAAATCGCTTTCCGAAATCCAGATCTTCCATGTACTCATCGAAGACCGTTTCGGAAAAACTGTCGTCCAATGCCTTTGGGTCGTAGTGCCTGGAGGAAAGGATGTTGTTGATCAGAGAGATGAGCACCCTGTTCCGTTCATCTGGATCGGAGGGCGGAAAACGGGCAGCGATCAGAAGGACCGAACACGAGAGAAGCAGAAGAAAAAATATGCGAGAACTGTGGCGCATGAGTGTGATTCGAATGTAGTGTGAAACTATAACATCCCAACGGCTCATTGATCGCTTCCATTACAGAGTTTGACTAAGAATTAACATTTCGTCTGTCTGCCTGCTTCAGAAAAGATCTTTATTTCGCATTCCATCCCCTGAACCGAATTCATTGCTCCGACAGCTGGCTGTTCTTTCCTTGGTCCTACTTCCTATGCTCGTCCGCGCGCAAAGCCATACGGTCAGTGGCACGGTCCGAGACGATGCCACCGGAGAGCTGCTGATCGGAGTCAGCGTGGTTGTTGAAGAGCTGCGCGAGGGAACCATCAGCAACAGCTATGGCTACTATGCCCTGAATATTCCGGAAGGCAGCTACACATTGCGCTTCTCCTACATTGGATATGAAGAGGAGCGCCGTGCGCTCAAGCTCGATTCAGACCAGCAGGAAGACATCCGATTGGAAGAGACCAATGTGCTGATCGAAGAAGTGGTCATCTCCGAAAGTGCCCTGGACGATCCGGTGAAGAACACCGAAATGGGGGTCAATAAACTCAAGCCCAAGGAGATCAAAAAGATCCCTCAGCTGATGGGTGAAGTGGATGTGATTCGCACCCTGACCTTGCTTCCCGGCGTGAGCACAGTGGGAGAAGGAGCCAGCGGCTTCAATGTGCGCGGAGGAAATGTCGATCAGAACCTCATCCTCGGAGATGAGGCACCGGTGTTCAATTCTTCGCACTTGTTGGGATTCTTCTCCATTTTCAATGCCGATGCCGTCAAGGATATGAAACTCTACAAGGGCGGCGTGCCTGCCAATTACGGAGGACGCCTGTCCTCGGTACTCGATATCCGGCAAAAGGAAGGCAATTCGAAGCGGTTTGGGGCGACGGGCGGACTGGGTGCACTGAGCAGCCGCCTGCTCCTGGAAGGTCCTATTGTCAAGGACAAATTATCCTGGATGGTCGCGGGCAGACGCTCCTATGCAGATCTCTTCCTGAAGGCCTCATCCGATCCGGCGATCAATCGAAACATCTTGTACTTCTACGATCTGAATGCCAAAATGAACTGGCGCATCGATTCCAAGAACACCGTTTTCCTGTCGAGCTACTTCGGGCGCGATGTATTTGGAATACAAAATGCTTTCAACTTCGCCTGGGGCAACGGAACGGTCACACTCCGATGGAACAGCATACTCAAGGACGATCTGTTCGCCAACTTCACACTCGTCTACAGCGACTATACCTATGATCTCGGAACCCCAGCGGATCAGGAATTCACTTTCAACTGGAACTCCCGCATTCAGAATTACGTGACCAAGGCGGCATTCAATTGGTACAAAAGCCCAGACTTCACAGTCGACTTTGGACTGACCAATACCTGGTACACCTTCGATCCGGCCATCATCTCCGGGTCGATCAGTTCCCGACTGGAACGGCTCTATGCCACTGAACCGGCCGCTTACCTGCGCTTTAGGAATGAGATCGGCAACCGGATCAGCATCGACTACGGCTTGCGCTACAGCGCATTTGCGCAAATGGGTGATGGAACGGTCTACGACTACCGGCCCGGAATGAGCCGCGAGGACTCTACCGTGGTCGGACAGCAAGATTATGCAAAAGGCGAGGTGATCGAATCCTTTTTTGACGCCCAGGGCCTGGAACCGCGCCTGGCACTCACCTATCTGCTCAATGACAAGCAATCGCTGAAGATCAGCTACAACCGGATGAGGCAGTACATTCATCTGATCTCCAATACCACTGCCACAACGCCCATCGATATTTGGAGACCGAGCGGCAGACACATCGACCCGGCGACAGCAGATCAATTCTCGCTGGGCTATTTCGCGGAATGGCAGCTGTGGGGCAACCGCTTCGACTTTTCTGTGGAATCCTATTACAAGTCCATGAACCAGATCGTGGATTACAAGGACGGAGCAGACCTGATCTTCAATGAACGCATAGAAACTGAATTGCTTATAGGAAAGGGACGCGCCTATGGGCTCGAACTTTTGTTGCGAAGGAACTCCGGAAAGTGGACGGGTTGGATCAGTTACACTCTTTCACGCACCGAACGGCTGGTGGACGGAGCTTTCAAAGGCGAGCAGATCAACCAGGGGGAGTGGTACCCGGCGAATTACGACAAGACCCATGACATCAGCCTGGTGGCCACTTACAAGATCTCGGAAAAATGGGATGTGGGCGGCGTTTGGGTCTTTCAGAGCGGGCGACCGGTCACCTATCCGTCGGCACGTGCCGAGTACGAGACCGGCATCATCTATCCCGTCTACAACAACCGAAATGGCGCGCGCACACCTTCCTACCACCGCTTGGACGTGAGCGCCAACTACGTACCGCGTCCAAAGAAGCAGGGCAAGTGGGAGAGCAGCTGGGCCTTTGGCATCTACAATGTCTATGGGCGAAGGAATCCGTATTCGGTTTTCTTCCGTCAAGATGAATTCAACCCACAGGTGACCGAGGCCATCCGACTATCTATCTTCGGGGGAATGATCCCTTCCGTTACCTATAATTTCAAATTCTGATGAAACGGGAACTTTTCATTTTTGGAATTTGTCTTCTCGTTTTGAGCGCTTGCGAAGATGTCATCGAGCTCGATCTGCCCGATGCAGAGCCTCTTCTTGTGGTCAATGGCCGGATCACAGACGGTGACAGCACAGGGGTGACCCTCACCACAAGTGCACCCTATTTTTCCAATCAGGCAACGCCGCGGGTGAGCGGTGCAGTGATCCGCCTGTTCGAAAATGGCGTGGAGATCGACCAACTCGCCGAAGATTCTGCGGGCTATTACCGCTCTGATCGGATAGGAATCGCGGGAAGAACCTACCACATAACCGTAGAAATAGCACAGGGCAACTCAGCGATCGCCTCCGGAACATGGCGAAGTCGTCCTGAACGGCTCAAGCCGGTGGCTCTGATCGACAGCATCTATTCCGAGTATTTGGAAGAGGAGCCCCCTTTTCAGGAGGAAGGTCTGTATCCCTTTTTCACCTTCAGCGATCTGGCCGATCAACGAGACCACTACCGACTCAGGATCTGGCGAAACGACACCATCCGCAATGCACCGACGGACATCACCACCTACGAGGACGATCTGTGGAACGGTCGCTCCTTCGACAATGTGGACTTTCCGGCTGTTCAATTCGAAAACGATCCAAAACCCGAGGGAACGACCTACCGCGTGGAGCAATCTTCCATCTCCGTCGCCTATTTCGACTACCTGAACCTGCTGTTTTCTCAAACGGCCCAGGTGGGAAGCACCTTCGATCCTCCCCCGGCCCCACTGATCGGCAACATCGAATGCCTCAGTCAAGCGAACCGGACCAGTTTGGGGTATTTCAATGTATCGGCGATAAGCACAGCGGAGGTGTCGCTCGAACTCTAGCGATATCCGCCTAATTTTGCAGCTGTTTATTCATCCCATCATGGAACAGGCGAACATTGGCCACTGGGCCCAAAATTTTTTTGAGCAGATCGGAGCGGACCCCGCTACAGCCGAGAAACTCACACTTGGCCTCGACATCCTGATCATTCTCCTGATCAGTTTCGCAGCAGACCGAATAGCCCGCTATGGCATATCGCGCATGGTCAAAAAGATCATTTCCAAAACGCGAAATGCATGGGACGACATCTTCTACGAGCAAAAGGTCTTCAATGGCCTGGCGCATATCGTACCTGCTCTGATCATCAACTGGAGTACTGACTTTGCCCTCTCAGATTTTCCCGAGGCAGTCGCGCTGATCGATCAATGGGTGGTCATTTATGTCATTTTCCTGATCGGCCTGGTGATCAACCGTGTACTCGGTGCCATCAAGATCCTGCTGAAACAGTCCGAATATTTCGAAGGAAAACCCGTGGGCAGTTTCATCCAGCTCTTCGGCATTGTGAACTACATCTTCGTCGGCATTTTTATCCTGAGTCAGCTCATTGGAGAAAGTCCGCTGACGGTCATCGGTGCCTTCGGTGCGGGTACAGCGATCCTCCTTTTGGTCTTCAAGGACACCATCCTCGGTCTGGTCGCGAGCATTCAGCTCTCCATGAACGATATGGTCAGGGTGGGCGACTGGATCAGTATGGACAAATACGGAGCGGACGGGGACGTATCCGAGATCAATCTGACCACCGTAAAAGTCAAGAACTTCGATAAGACCATCACCACCATCCCGACCTACGCCTTCGTTTCAGATTCCTTTAAGAACTGGCGCGGCATGTCATCGGAGGGCGTCCGCCGGATCAAAAGACATTTGCTCATCGACATCCATTCCATTCGCTTTGTGGACGATGCCTTGAAAAAGAAGATGGAAGGCTTTCAGATCATCTCTGCTCAGATCGGGACAAAGCAAGCCGAGATCGACTCGTACAATACGGAGCACAAAGCAGACAAGCAGGTCATGCTCAATGGCCGGAACATGACGAACATCGGTGCATTTCGGACCTATGCAACCGAATACATTCGGAACAACACACGGATCACCAAAGCAGAAACGCTGATGGTTCGTCAGCTGCAACCCACCGAAAAAGGCCTTCCGCTCGAGCTCTACTGCTTCACCGATACCTCGGCCTGGCTCGAATACGAGGACATCCTCTCCGACATCTTCGATCACCTGATGGCAGCGGCCCCTTACTTTGGGTTGATGGTCTATCAGGCGCCCAGCGGCGGAGATGTCAGACAGCTCGGCGCTTCCAAAGCGGACTAAGGACGAGGGATAAGACGCCAATGAGCACTGTGTAAAAAGGATACACCACACTTTGCGGCAGGAACCATCTGTAGGCATCCCGTCGCTCGTATTTGATCGCCACCTTCCTGAGGAGCAATCCATCTGTGGCCACCTTCGCTGGCCAGAGAAGCCAGCCCAGAGGGAAGGCGAATAAACTGAATATCAGACTGAAGTTGGACAGAAAAACAAGGAGACTCAAGCCTGCCGCAGCCGGGTCTTTATAGCGCTTCGCGATGCCGCCCCAGCGGACCATCTGGAAAAAGAACTGCCGAATGTTTCCAGGTGCTGAAGTATGCACGCGCGCCTCGGGACGGTCATCAAATACGACCGATCCCTTTCCCCAACGGGCCCAAAGTGCATGCAGGAGAAAGACGTCCTCCCCTACTCGACGGTCTGACGGATCGAGTTCGGCCACAAGACTGAGGTAGTCCTCTTTGCGGATCAGCATATTGGCCCCATTGGCCATGACCGGCCTGCCCATGCGCACAGCTGCTTCGGTCGCTGCCATCAGCGCCAGAAAATCCAGGGTGAACAGACCATTGAATTGGCCTTTATCCCTTGAATAAACAACGGGAGCCAACACCATCCGCACTTCACCGGATCGAAAATGTCCGCTCGCTCCTTTGGGCCATCCAGTATGCGGTACACAATCGGCATCAGTAAAAGCCAAAAGATCATGTCTGCTCTTTTTTGCCCCATGATCGGTGGCCGCGCTCTTGCCCACTCCTGAGCTCGATAGGATGCGCATGCGTTCAGGACATACGATAGACTCAAGCCATTCCATTCCGCCGTCTGACGAATGATCATTGACCAGCAGCAATTCGGCCATTGGGTTGCCCTCCAAAAGCTGCGTCCAACGCGGTAGATTTCTCTTGAGATTCTCTAACTCATCCCGGAAGGGAATGACGATACTGATCGGGACCTCTTTAGCCTGAGGTGTGGCGAACTTTATGCTCCTGGATAAAGCCGCATATGCGCTCCAACCCAAAAGGCAATAGGCCGAAACAGGCAGCACACATAGGATCGCTAAAACAGAGGACAAGTCGGCCAGCACAGATTCAAAATACGCTAATTTGCCTGCTTATGGCGCAACGCATCTTGGGAATCGACCCCGGAACGAACATCATGGGATTTGGCTTGGTCGAAGTCAAAAAAAATCAGGCCAAATACCTCGAGCACGGCATCCGAAAATTCTCTGCCAAAAAGAGTTCCGTTGAGAAACTGGGGCTGATCCTCAGTGAGACCGATGAGTTGATCAACCGGCTGGAGCCAGATATTGTGGCGATCGAAGCTCCCTTTTTTGGAAAAAATGTCCAGTCCATGCTCAAACTCGGCCGCGCACAAGGGGTCATCATGGCCACTGGCATGAGCAAAGGATGCGATGTATTCGAGTACGCGCCGCGAAAGATCAAGATGTCCATCACGGGAAAAGGACAAGCAAGCAAAGAACAGGTGGCACGTATGCTGCACGCCCTTTTGACCATCCCCGAGGACGGTTCGCTGACCCTGGATGCCACCGATGCATTGGCTGTGGCCTTTTGTCATTTCCTCCAGATGGGTCAGCCCAACGATACCGAACAACCGAAAAAGAGCATTCGAAAAAGATCTGGCTCGGGCGATTGGTCTTCTTACTTGCGGAACAATCCGGACCGGGAATTATAAGGAGATGCCCTCACTGATCTTTGAGGCGATGGCCTTCATCTGTTCTTCTGTGAAAACCATAGGCGCACGATCAAAGCGAATGTCCGACTCCTGATCGATGGGGATCAGGTGGATGTGCGCGTGCGGAACTTCCATTCCCAATACGACGGACGCTACCCGGGTGCAGGGCATGCACTCCCTGATGGAAAGAGCGATCTTCTGCCCAAAGGCCCAAAGTGCTGAATGCTCTGCCTCGCTCAGATCGATCAGATGGTCCACTTCTCTTTTGGGAACCACCAAAGTATGTCCCTTCCGCAGGGGCCGAATGTCGAGAAAAGCATAGTGCCTGTCGTCTTCAGCGACCGTGTAGGACGGGATCTCTCGCCTAATGATCTTACCGAAGATCGAATCCATCAGCGGGAGATTTCGAGTACCTCCAGCTTCATGATGCCATTGGGAACCTGGATCTCCGCCAAGTCGCCAACTTCCCTGCCCAACAACCCTTTACCGATGGGAGAACCCACCGAGATCTTACCGGCCTTTAGATCGGCCTCCGATTCTGAAACCAAGGTGTACTTGAATTCCATTCCATTGGCTGGATTCTTCAGGCGAACCGTAGAGAGAACCATTACTTTGCTGACATCCATCTGGTCCTTGTCCAGCACGCGCGCATTGGCCACTACTTCTTCGAGCTTGGCGATCTTCATCTCCAACAGGCCTTGTGCCTCCTTGGCCGCATCGTATTCCGC
>CATILC010000276.1 GCA_949516455.1 Flavobacteriia bacterium
CCCCGGAAGTCGAGCTGGGCATCTTTCATCAGCATCCGAAACAGACGATCAACATCCTTGATGGCCGTTCCGTCTTCCTGCGCAATCTCTTCTTGCAGTCTTTGCAATTCCTTCAGCTGCTGCAAGATCTCCTCCAGACAGCTTTTGTTCATCCCGTCGGGCAGGCGGGCAACCAGCCAGGTACTCAGTTCAAGGGCGCCAGTCACGGGCTCTGGCGGCGGCACCATCTTCAGACCTGAAGCCTTTGCATTGGTCCAGAATTGCTTCCATTCAGAACGGTCTATTCGGCTTCCCATGGCCCATTCAGGCTCCGGGAATACCCCGTTCCCCACAAGCGGATTCAGGCTCAGAACAAGATCTCGAAGCAGATCCGCCGATGCGCCTGTCTTCCAATCGGAGGAAAGCAGTTGCATGAGTCGCGAGATGATCTGAGTCATCGGGTGATCTTTCAGCGGGAGGCCCATGGTGATGTTGACCTTTTTCACCGCCTCAGGCAGTGCACTCAGCGCAGGCAAAAGATCACTTTCTTCTGTGAGAACAAGAGCTGTCCGTTCGAGTACACCGATGCCCTCTTCTTTGATGAGTCCCTCCAAAATCTCCCGAACCAATGCATACTGTTCCTGCTGGCCCGGTGCTGAGCTGATGGTCCATTCCCGAAAGTGGTCAGTGGGGGTGATCTGCTGAGTGCTGGTCTTTTCCCACTTGAGGTACTGCCGGATGAACTGTCCGGCCTCCTGTCCACTGGCGCCAAGGATCTCTGGAAGATCGAAAAGGAAGACACATTCTTCCTGACGCAAAGCGGCGAAGATCTCCTCTTCTGCCTTGTTCAAGGCATTGAGTCCGGCGATCCATATGCGCTCCACGCCCTGACTCTTTTTCCATTCGGGCCATAGCTGAGAGAAGCCTTCTGCGGCCAATCGGTAGGCGAGTCCTTGCGGAATGAGTCCGCTCTTTTGACAGAGTTCCTGGAAGGCGCAGCGCATATCGTCGAGACGCTCCCAGAAGTGGAGGTAGGAGCGGATCATGTCTGTGCGGTCCGCTTCTTCTTCAGCAGACCAGCGCTCAAGTCGTTTGACATCCGAAGTGAAGCGGTAGAGTTCGGCCATGGGCGCAAGGTGCCGGTCGGCCTCGTTCAGATCGCTCAGAAACAGAGGCGCCCATTTCATGAAGGCATCGAAGCCCTCGGGCTGCTCGTGAGTGACGCAATAGGCCGAATAGAGCATACTCAGTTCCCGAACGGGATCGATCCTGCGCGAACCGCTCAATTCCCGAACAAAAGATTCCGTAGTCAGGATGTGTGGGTGGATGAAAGCCTTGTTCGCACGGCGGATGAGCGCATGGCGCAGGTGAAGCCCTGCCCGCTGGCTGGGCAGAATGACCAGATGGCCTTTCCACTGATCCTCAGGAGATTCAGCGATCCGGTCGGCCAGGTGGTCCAAAAAGTGTGCGGAGATCTTCATATCGGTTCCCACTTCAGCAACAATTTGCGTCAAAAATCGGAGGGAACCAAGGTGCCTAAAAGAGCATCAGGAACTTTTGAGTGAGAGGTTTCACAGGCCTATTTCTATCTGTAGAGATCGCTGTGCATCAGGAATTCCCAAACCTTCTCGGGCAGCAGATAGCGCACCTCTTTGCCCGCCTTCAATTCCTGGCGGATGTGGCTCGAAGAGATCTCCATGCGCGGTGCATCCACCCAATGGGTATTGGTCATGGGCTCGGCGACATCTATTCCTCTGGGGTACACAATGATGGGGAAATGTGTTTCGATGTATTCTCCGTTCCGCCACTTGTGGAGATTCTTCCGGTTGTCGCTGCCCATGATCAGATGGAAGAGGTGTTCCGGGTGTTTCTCTTTCAAATGGGCCAGGGTAGCCACCGTATAGCTGGGGCGCGGGAGCGCGAATTCCACATCTGAAGCCCGAAGTCCTTTGGCCGCATCAATGGCCAGATCGACCATGTTCCAACGAGTTCGCTCGGGCAGCAGATTTTTCTTTTCCTTGAAGGGATTCTGTGGGCTCACCACAAACCAGACTTCGTCCAGCGGAAAGTGCTGTTGGATGTGCTGGGCAATGACCATATGTCCGGTGTGTACCGGGTTGAAAGAACCGAAGAAAAGACCGATCTTTTTCACTCGAAGAGAAAATTCCGTATCTGCTCCAAGGCCTGTTCCACGGCCTTTTCCAGATCGTCGTTCAGGATGATGCCATCGAATCGATCCGCCAGTTCCATTTCCTTTCCCGCCTTTTCGATGCGCATTTTTAGCTGCTCCTCAGATTCTGTTCCCCTTCCTCTCAGGCGCTTTTCGAGGATCTGCAGGCTTGGTGGCTGGATGAAGAGGGCCAGCGCGCGATCTTGGAATTGAGCCTTGAGGTTCAGACCTCCCTGCACGTCGATGTCAAAGACGACCTGCTTGCCAATGGCCCAGAGTCGTTCCACTTCCTGACGAAGGGTTCCGTAAAATATGCCTGAATACACTTCCTCCCATTCGAGAAACGAATCTTTTTCGATCTCTTCGCGGAACTCCGATTCGGAGAGAAAGTAGTAGTGCGTGCCATCTTCTTCTCCCTCCCGGGGTGCACGCGAGGTGGCCGAAATGCTGAATGACAATTGAGAGAGTTCCTGAAGCAGCCGACGAACGATGGTGGACTTGCCGGCTCCCGATGGCGCGCTGAATATGAGCAACTTTCCGCTCATCAGAGGATGTTTCCGAGTTGTTCCTTGATCTGTTCCAAATGGTCCTTCATTTGCACCACGCGCTGCTGCATCTGCGCATTCTGGCACTTGGACCCAATGGTGTTGATCTCCCGGCCGATCTCTTGAGCGACGAACTGCAACTTTCGTCCCTGTCGGGTTTCACCCTGTATCACCTCCTGGAACATCTGCAGATGATGACGGAGCCGCACCCGCTCTTCATTGATGTCCCATTTCTCCAGATAGTAGACCACTTCCTGGTGGAAACGGGAGGCATCGAGTTCTTTCTTCCACTGGTCGAGTTGACCCTGCAGACGGTCCTTTAGTTTTTGGTTGCGTTCTTCTTCAAAGGGCGCGAGTTCATCGAGCAACTTGCCGATGGATGTCGCGTTGGCGATGAGGTCGGCCTGCATGGCCTGACCTTCTTTTTCCCGGTGTCCGCTCAGCTTTTGGAGGGCCTCTTCGGTGAGTGACAGCACCTCCTTTTTGTAGCCTTCGTCCAGGACCTTTTCTTCCTGGCGCAATACATCGGGCATGCGGAGCAACTGACCCAAAAGATCTTGAGTGGAACCAATGCGCTGTGCGAGTTCCCGGAGCTGCTCGTGGTAGCGATCAAAGAGCTGTTCATCGATCACATAGGCCGCGTTCTGTGTGGTCTCCCGCAAGTTCATGGAGAGTTCCACTTTTCCGCGTTGCAGCATCATTTGGCAGAGTTGGCGCAGCTCCTGCTCAAAGGGCCGGAACATAGAAGGAATCTTCAGGTGCAGGTCCAGCTGCTTTGAGTTCAGACTGCGTACCTCCACGGTCAGCACGAAGTCCGGTGTTTCTCTTTCGGCCTTGCCGTATCCAGTCATGGAAAGGATCATAATCCGTGGGTTTGTTCAAAGTTAGTCAAGTGAATCTGCC